>CAXTFF010000022.1:0-13788 GCA_964243325.1 uncultured Sphingomonas sp. | reverse complement strand
GTCAGGTGCTGCGCGGTGAGCATCACCTGGCTGTGGTTCGTGCCCTGGTCGAGGATGCGGTTGGTGGCCACGTCCTGCGCGGCGGCGGGCATGGCGAGCAGGGCGGTGGCGAGCAGCAGGTGGCGCAAGCGTGTGGTTCCTTCGAAGGATTTATCCGCTGCTATGCGGGCGGACGGGTTCGCGCAACCGTGCGCGCTCGTTGACACGCCCAGGCCGCTTCGGCATGGAGCCGCCTCGCTTTCGAGCGGCCCCGACATCGGGTGCTCCTGGACAGGTGGCCGAGTGGTTAAAGGCAGCAGACTGTAAATCTGCCCGTGCAAGCGTACGCTGGTTCGAATCCAGCCCTGTCCACCAAGGCCCGCTGCGCGAGCGGAGCGAGCATCGAGCAGCGGGCCGGCCGGCGTCGCCATCGCGACGACCGACGACCGACGACGCGGCTTCGCCGCGGCGCTGCCCGCATCAGGTGCCTTGCCATGACCGAGCTCTCCCTGGCCGTCGTCGGCATCGACTATCCCAACCCCGACAAGTCCCGCTCCAACCGCCGCTTCGAGATCGCCCTGTGCCGTCCCGGCGACCCGGTCGAGCTGCGCCCGGAGCCCAGGAACCCCGCCGATCCGCGCGCGGTGGCGGTGCATAGCGAGCGGGGCATCCGGATGGGTTACCTCACCGCCGAACGCTGCGTCCTGATCGGCAAATGGCTGCGCGAGGGCGCGGAATGCCGGGCGGTGTTCCAGGAGGCGGGGCGGCATCAAGCCGTGGTCCGCGCGCGCTTCGGCGGCGGCGAACCGACGCTGCCCGAGTTTGTGGAGACGCCCGAGCCGGACGAGTACGCGCAGCCCGATTGGGACGATTGAGACCGATCGATTTCTTTGCCGATCAATGGGAACGCGTGTCGCGGTCCGGCGGTTTGCCCCCTCGCATGCTTAACGGGAGCCCATCATGAGCGAGCTGTCCCCCCATCCGGCCGATAGCGGCCCCGCGGCCACGTCGAAGGGCGACGCCGCCGGCGAGACCGCGGCCGGCCTGCCCGAGGCCAAGGGCAAGAGCGCGACCGCGCAGGCGGTGACGATCAACAAGCCCGTGTCGGAGGTCTACGGCTATTTCCGCAATTTCGCCAACCTGCCGACCTTCATGGAGAACGTCGTCTCCATCGACGTGAAGGACGACAAGCTGTCGCACTGGGTGGTCAAGGCGCCGGCGGGCCAGACGGTCGAGTGGGACGCGCGCGTCACCGACGAGCAGGTCGACAAGTCGATCGCGTGGGTGAGCGAGCCGGGCGCCAGCGTCACGAACTCCGGCCGGATCGAGTTCCGCGACGCGGGCAAGCGCGGCACGGTGGTGTCGCTCACCATCCTCTACGATCCGCCCGGCGGCATCATCGGCAAGATCATCGCCAAGATGTTCCAGCGCGAGCCCGCCATCCAGGCGCGCCGCGACCTGAACCGTTTCAAGCAGCTGATGGAGACGGGCGAGATCGCCACCTCCGCGATGAACCGCGCCCAGCGCGAAGAGGAGATGGCCTGATGCGCGCTCTCACCTGGCACGGCAAGCACGACGTCCGCATGGAGACGGTGGACGATCCCGAGATCGTCAATCCGCGCGACTGCATCATCAAAGTGACGTCCACCGCGATCTGCGGGTCGGACCTGCATCTGTACGACCATTACATCCCCACGATGGAGTCGGGCGACATCCTGGGCCATGAGTTCATGGGCGAAGTGGTCGAGATCGGGCCGAAATCGACGCTGAAGAAGGGGCAGCGCGTGGTGGTGCCGTTCGTGATCGCCTGCGGCTCCTGCTACCATTGCGGCAAGGCGCAGTATTCGGGCTGTCCCAACGGACTGCCCGCGGACAATCAGGACATCGGCCGTCTGGGCTACGGCCACGAGACGGCGGGGCTGTTCGGCTACAGCCACCTGACGGGCGGCTACGCGGGCGGGCAGGCGGAATATGTCCGCGTGCCGTTCAGCGACGTCGGCCCGATCGTCATTCCGGACGGCGTGGCGGACGACAAGGTGCTGTTCCTGTCGGACATCCTGCCGACCGGCTGGATGGCGGCGGACAACGCGCAGATCGAGCCGGGCGACACCGTCGCGGTCTGGGGTTGCGGCCCGGTCGGGCTGTTCGCGGTCCAGTCGGCGTTCCTGATGGGCGCCGAGCGCGTGATCGCGATCGACCATTTCCCCGCGCGGCTGGAACTGGCGCGCAAGTTCGGCGCGGAGGTCATCAATTTCGAGGAGACCGCGACCTACGACGCGCTGATGGAGATGACGGGCGGGATCGGGCCCGACGCGTGCATCGACTGCGTCGGGTTGGAGGCGCACGGCGCGTTCTTCGACAACATCGTCGACCAGATCAAGGCGTCGACGTTCCTGGCGACCGACCGCATCCACGCCATCCGCCAAGCGATCATCGCGTGCAGGAAGGGCGGGCGCGTGTCGATGCCCGCCGTCTATGGCGGCTTCGTGGACAAGTTCCCGCTGGGCGCGCTGATGGAGAAGGGGCTGACGCTCAAGACGGGGCAGACGCATGTCCAGCATTACATGCCCGCGCTCCTGAACGCGATCATGGAAGGCAAGATCGACACCGAGTTCATGATCTCGCACCGCATGGACCTCGAACACGCGCCGGCCGGCTACAAGGCGTTCCACGACCATCAGAACGAGTACACCAAGATCGTGCTCAAGCCGGGCTCCGGGCTCCCCGCCTGACCCCATCGGATTAGAGGAGAAGCATCATGGCCGATAAGTTCGCGATCATCACCGGTGCCTCGACGGGCATCGGTTTCGAGTTGGCGACGCTCGCCGCCAAGGACGGATACGACATCCTCGTCGTCGCCGACGAGCCGCTGATCGACGCCGCCGCGCAGGACTTCAAGCAGTTCGGGACGCAGGTGAGCTCGGTCATGGCCGACCTGTCGACGATCCAGGGCGTCGACCAGCTGCTCGACGCGGCGAACGGGCGCAAGGTGGACCTGCTGTGCGCCAACGCCGGACACGGGCTCGGCCACGCGTTCCTCGACCAGCAGGTCAAGGACTGGCGGCACGTGGTCGACACCAACATCACGGGCACGATCTACCTGATCCAGCGCGTGCTGAAGGACATGGTCGCCCGCGACGAGGGCAAGCTGCTCGTGACCGGATCGATCGCGGGGTACATCCCCGGCAGCTTCCAGGCGGTCTATAACGGCACCAAGGCGTTCGTGGACAGCTTCGTGGCGGCCGTCCAGAACGAGGTCAAGGAGTCCAAGGGCGTCACCATCACCAACCTGATGCCCGGCCCCGTCGAGACCGAGTTCTTCGCGCGGGGCGACATGCTCGACACCTCGGTCGGCGCGTCCGACACCAAGAGCGACCCGGCGGACGTGGCCAAGGACGGCTGGGACGCGCTGATGGCGGGCAAGGCGTCGGTCTTTTCGGGCTGGAAGAACAAGATCCAGGGCGTGCTGGCGAACGTGACGCCGAACGCGGTGCTGGCCGAGCAGCACCGGGGCATGGCGGAGCCAGGGTCCGCGAAGGACGGCTGACGCCGCCTCGGCGTCGGACTCGTCCAAGCGCGGCCGGCGACCGTGCGGCACCTGTCCGCACGTGTCGACCGACGATGCGGGTTCGCCGCGGCGCTGTGCCGGTCGGTGGGAACTCGCCAAGGCAGTCAAGCGGACCGCCGGTGAAGAAGGACCGCCGGCGAAGCCGCGTCGTCGGTCGAGTCGCAAGGCACGGCCTCGCGCTCGCCGGCCGTGCTTGCGCGAGTCCTGCGCCGGGGCGGCTCGGGCCGAGCCACGCTCAAGCCGCGCGGCGCGGGAGCGGGTGAAGGGAATCGAACCCTCGTCATAAGCTTGGAAGGCTTCTGCTCTACCATTGAGCTACACCCGCGATGTCCCTGGATAGCCAAGCCGCAGCACCCAAGCAAGCTTCACCGCCCGCTTACCATTTCGCCCTAGACACCGCGGCATGTTTCAACCGCGCGCGATCCGTTCCGACACCGCCGATCCCCGCCCGCCCTCCGCGGTCGGGCACGGCGTCGGCATCGCCGGCCTGGCCGGGATCGCCGCCTGGATCCTGACGGCCAAGCTCTACCGCCTCGACGGCCCCTATTCCGCACTGACCAACCTCCTCGCCTGCGCCATCCCGATGGTGCTCTGGTCGCTGCTCGTCGACCAGGTCCACCGCCGTCCTTCGACCGGCATCGATTGGTCGGCCCCGCGCTCCTGGCGCGAGACGCTGGACGACAGCCTGACCAAGCTCGCCGGACTATGGGCTACATGGGCGGGGATCGCGCTGATCTACGCGACCGGGCGGTTCTATTGGGAGGGCGGGTTCCGGTTCGCCATGTGGTGCTTCACCGCCGCCGCGCCCGTGCTGTTCGTGCTGTCGATCCCGTACGTCCTGTGGATCGACCGCCGGCTGATCGAGCGCCGCGACGGCGCGCATGCGCTGGGGAGCTGGCTCATGGGCCAGCCGCACGACCGCGAAGCGATCTTCGCGCATCTGCGCGCCTGGGGCGTCAAGGCGTTCTTCCTGGCCTTCATGCTCGCCATCGCGCCGCCGGGGTTCGGCGACCTGATCCGCGCCGACTGGCACGGGGCGCTCGGCGATCCGGTGAGGCTGGCGCGGTTGCTGATCACCGTCATGTTCGTGGTCGACGTGGCGTTCGCGAGCGTGGGCTATATCCTGACGATGCGCCCGCTCGACGCGCATATCCGCTCGGCCAACCCGTATGCGGCGGCGTGGATGGCGGCGCTGATGTGCTATCCGCCTTTCATCCTGATGCGCGCGGGCGGGCCGCTCGACTATCATCCGGGTACTTTGGACTGGGTGTACTGGCTGCGTGAGTGGCCCTGGGTCCGGGCGGCGATCGGGGTGGTGCTGGTGGGGCTGACCGCGATTTACGCCTGGTCGACGGTCGCGTTCGGCCTACGCTTTTCCAACCTCACGCACCGGGGCATCCTGACGCACGGGCCGTTCGCCTGGTCGCGGCATCCGGCCTACCTGTCGAAGAACCTGTTCTGGTGGCTGTCGACGATACCCGTGCTGTCGACGGCCGGGCTGGTCGAGGGCGCCCGCGCGACGCTGCTGCTGGCGGCGGTCGGAGGCGTGTATCACTGGCGCGCGCGGACCGAGGAGCGGCATCTGCTCAGCGACCCGGCCTATGCGGAGTATCATGCCTGGATGGGGCGCAACGGCCCGGTGCCGCGGTTCTTCACGTGGATGCGGGGTCGGGGCTAGGCAGTAGGCCCCTTCCCTTTAGGGAGGGGGCCGGTTGCGTGGAGGGGACCGTTGCACGATCGGAGAGGGCGTTCTCCTCCCCAATCCCCCTCTTCTGAAGAGGAGGGGCTTTTAGGTCAGAAGCTCTCTTCCTCGTACACGTGCGACACGTCGCCGTTCCACTTGCCGTGATAGCGGTCGAGCATGCGCTCGGCGTGCGTCTTGCCCGAGCGGACGACCTCGCGCAGCGGGCCCAGGAAGCCGGTCTCGTCGTCGCCCGCGAAGTTCCCGCGCCCGCGCGCCTTGAGGCCGGCGTGGGCTATGTCGAGCACCTCGTCCGCGATGTCGCGCAGCTTGCCACCGCCGGGCAGGGGTGCGTCCAACGCGAGCCTGGGCACGGCGTCGCGCAGCGTCTGGCGGTCGTCGAGCGACCAGCCCTTGACCAAGTCCCATGCCGCATCGAGCGCGCCTTGGTCGTAGAGCAGCCCGACCCACAGCGCTGGCAGCGCGCAGATGCGGTTCCAGGGACCGCCGTCCGCGCCGCGCATTTCCAGGAATGACTTGAGCCGCACCTCCGGAAAGGCGGTGGAGAGGTGGTCGGTCCAGTCCTCGACCGTGGGCAGTTCGCCGGGCAGGATTGACAGCTCGCCGCGCAGGAAATCGCGGAAGCTAAGCCCCGCCGCGTCCAGGTAACGCCCGTCGCGGTGAACGAAGTACATCGGCACATCGAGCGCGTAGTCGCAGTAGCGCTCGTACCCGAACCCGTCCTCGAAGACGAAGGGCAGCATCCCCGTGCGGTGCGGGTCGGTGTCCGACCAGATATGGCTGCGGTAAGAAAGCATCCCGTTCGGTCGCCCTTCGGTGAAGGGCGAGTTGGCGAACAGCGCGGTGGCGAGCGGTTGGAGCGCGAGGCCGACGCGGAACTTCTTGACCATGTCGGCCTCGGACGCATAGTCGAGATTGACCTGGATGGTGCAGGTCCGGAGCATCATGTCGAGGCCCATCGTGCCGACGCGGGGCATGTGGTCGAGCATGATCTTGTAGCGGCCCTTGGGCATGCGCGGCAGGTCGCCCCGCGCCTTGTCGGGCCACATGCCGAGGCCGAGGAAGCCGAGCCCGAGCCGGTCGCCCGCCGCCTTGACCTGTTCGAGGTGCCGGCCCGTTTCCGCGCAGGTCTGGTGCAGCGTCTCGAGCGGAGCGCCCGACAGCTCGAACTGGCCGGCGGGCTCCAGGCTGACCGACCCGTCGGCGCCCGACAGCGCGATCACGCGGCCGTCTTCCTCGACGGGGGTCCAGCCGTAATCGGTCAGCGCCATGAGGAGGTCGCGGATGCCGCCGGGCTCGTCGTAGGACGGCGCGCGGTGGTCGGCCAAGCGATAGACGAACTTCTCGTGCTCCGTCCCGATGCGCCAGCGTTCGGGCGGCTTCTCGCCGCGCGCGAAGGTCTCGATCAGCTGGGCGCGCGATCCGATGGTCGGCGAGCTGGCGTCGGTGTCCGTCTTGGTCGTCATGGCCCCGCGCCTTACGCGCGGGCGCGGTGCCGGGATAGGGGTGGGCGATCGACGCCGAAGGTGACGAAGGTAACGCTAGTTTGGCGTTTCGCGGGAGATCGGAACGTGTGGGAGTCGATCGTGATCGTACCAGGTGCTTCGCGCCGAACGCGGGTCGGGTTTGGAGGTCGGCGCACGGGTGAGAAAGTGCGGCGGCCCGGCGTGGTCCGAGTCGCGGCTAAGCTGCACCGGATCGGGCCTTGTAGGACAGCGGTTTGTGCGAGGTCCGCTATCGACCCGTAGCGGACATTCAGCGGCGATCGGCGAATGACCGCATTCGCCCAATAGCGGACAACGTGGGATCGTGACACAGTGCACCCATGTCTCGGCTTCCCTTGCTCGCTATGGTCGTCGCCCTCGCCGGATGTGCCTTGAACAGGCTTGGCGAACATAGGGGTAGTCAGATCATCGAAGGTGTGTTGTTTACTGGAGAATACAGCCTCTTCAGCCTTCCCGATGGAACCCTACTCGACCTTCGCCTTCCGAATAGAGCTATCCAGAACGCATTTTTCCGTGCTGCTCCACTGACGGTAGCAGCGGACGATCCTTGCTTCGCAATGCTCATACGTGGGCGGATAAGCAGCAATCCAGATGCATCGACGCGCCCACAAATGTTCGTCGTCTCGCAGCTTGTCAGGTCTCGAAAAGTGGCTTGTCCGCCCTTGTAGTTTCGTCGTTGTGCGAACGTCCGCTTCCCACCAATGCCGGCCGTAGCCGCTATGTCCGCCAACTAGCCAAAGCCGACATCGTCCATCACCAATCGCCCGCCGCGCTCATCCATATCGCGATCGCCGCCGCCGCCGCCGTGTCGGCGCGGAGGATGCGGGGGCCGAGGCCGACACCGACCGCCTGGGGCAGCGCGCGGATCGCCTCGCGCTCGGCGTCGTCGAAGCCGCCTTCGGGGCCGATCAGGAGGGCGGCGGGGCCGGGGCGGGCGCGCATGGCGGCTGCGGCGGGCTCGCCCCCGGTCTCGTCGGCGAAGAACAACGCGCGGTAGGGGGGCCAGTCACGGAGCATTGCAGGGAGCTTGACCGGCTCGGCGAGCTCGGGGAGCGTGGTGCGGTCGCATTGCTCGGCCGCCTCGACCATGTGCGCCCGGAGCCGGTCGGTGTTGGGCTTGTCCACCACCGCGCGGCGGGTGAGCACGGGGACGAGCCGCGCGATGCCCAGCTCGCACGCCTTTTCCGCCATCCAGTCGACGCGCCCCTTCTTGAGCGGCGCGGCGCAGAGCCAGAGGTCGGGCACCGGCTCGCGCGGGCGGAGCAGCGTCGTGAGCCGGACCTGGAGGTCGCGCTTGCCCGCCGCCTCGATGACGGCCAGCCATTCGCCGGTGCGGTCGTCGAACAGTTTGACCGCGTCGCCGGGCCTCAGCCGCATGACCGACAGCAGGTAGTGCGCGGGCGGGCCGTCGATGCGCCGTTCTCCCTCGCGGAGCTCCTCGTCGACGAACAGGCGGGGGGTGGAGCGCGGCGGCCAGGCCGGGGTGGCGGCCATCAGCGTCTCGCCGCGCGCATCCGCCAGAGCTTGCGGCCGAGCATCCAGGCGCAGGCGAGCCCCAGCCCGCCCACCACCGCCATCGCCGAGACTCCGCCCGCGATGCGAAGGACTGCCCAGAACCACGCCTCGACGAAGCGCCCGATCGCGACGGACAGGCCGATCATGCGGTCAACGGACCCGCGTCCATTCCTGCGTCTTGCAGCCGAACCCGGCGAGCAGGCAACCCTCCGCCACCAGCGTGTCGCGGTCGACCTGCTCCAGCGATCCCTCCACCGCGCGGCCGAGATCGGGGACGTAGACCTCGCCGTACCACAGGCCGTCCCGGTCGCGCTCCAGCCCGCGGAACAGGTCGGTGCCGACCAGGCGCGGGGTGCCGCCCGCCGCCGCGGCCTGCTGCGCCGCCGAGGCCGCCTGGACGACGCGCCCGCACAGCCCGCGCCCGCAGCGCTGGACGCGGATGCGGACGGTGTCGCGCCCATTGCGCCAGACGCCTTCGGGACCGGACGCGCGCGACGCGGCCGGCGCGGGAGCGGCGAGGGCGGCGAGGAGGAGGGCGGGGAGCAGGCGCTTCATGCGGGGAACATAGGCGTTCGACGGCGGAGGGAAAAGCGTCGTGACCGTCCCGTTGGCGCTTCCCCGGCGCAGGCCGGGGTCCAGCCGTGCGACAGGGTGTGTGCCGATCGCATTCGTACGCCTCCGGCACTGCGGCTGGGCCCCGGCATGCGCCGGGGAGGGGCTTGGGCGGCGACCTCCTCCCTTCACCTGCGGCCCGATTAGCGGCATGCGCCTGTGAGCATGATCGACCCCGTCACCCCCGACAGTCAGCATCGCGGGCTCGTGTCCCGCCTGCCGCGACAGGTCCGCGGCTTCGCGCTGCTGGCGCGGTTCGATCGGCCGATCGGCTGGTGGCTGTTGTTCTGGCCCGGCGCCTGGGCGGTCGCGTTGGCGGGGGAGGCGGTGGCGCGGTGGGACCTCCTCGCCTGGTTGCTGGTCGGCAGCATCGCGATGCGCGGGGCGGGGTGCGTGTACAACGACATCGTCGACCGCGACCTCGACGCCCGCGTCGCGCGCACCGCCGCGCGGCCGATCCCGAGCGGGCTGGTGTCGGTGCGCGCGGCCTGGGGCTGGCTCGCCTTGCTGTCGCTGTTCGGGCTCCTCGTCCTCGTCCAGCTCCGCCCGCCCGCCGCCTTCGTCGCAGTCGCGAGCCTAGTGCCCGTCGCGCTTTACCCGTTCATGAAGCGGATCACCTGGTGGCCGCAGGTGTGGCTGGGTCTGGTCTTCTCCTGGGGGGCGGCCGTCGGCTGGGTGGAGGCGGCGGGCGGCTTCGGCCTCGCGGCGGCGGCGCTCTATGCCGGGTCGGTCGCGTGGGTGATCGGGTACGACACGATCTACGCGCTCCAGGATGTCGAGGACGACGCGCTGGTCGGCGTGCGCTCTTCCGCCCGCGCGCTGGGCGGGCGGGTGCGGGGCGGGGTGGGCGTGTTCTACATGCTCGCGGTCCTGGCCTGGGGCGTCGCTTTCTGGCGGGTTCGCCCCGACCCGCTCGCGCTGCTCGCGCTGCTGCCGGTCACGGCGCATCTCGGCTGGCAGGTCGCCACGCTCCGCCCCGCCGACGGCCGGAACGCGCTGGGCCGCTTCCGGAGCAACCGCACCGCCGGGCTGCTACTGTTCCTCGCCTGCCTGGTGGTCGGCACCGCCTGACGGTTGCGCCCTATCGGGCGGGAGCCTAACTCGCGCCCATGTTGACCCCGACCCAATCCCGCGACCGCGCCCACGCCATCGTCGAGCGCGCGGCCGCCGCGGGCGCGGACGCCGCCGACGCGGTGTTCGCCGCCGACGCCTCGCTCGACGTCTCCGTCCGCCTGGGCAAGCTGGAGGATGTCGGCCGGTCCGAGTCGGGCGAGCTCGGCCTGCGCGTCTTCGTTGGCGCGCGGTCGGCCAGCGTGTCGAGCTCGGACCTGTCCGACGACGCGGTCGCCGTGCTCGTCGCGCGCGCGGTGGCCATGGCGCGCGAGGCGCCGGAGGACGCCTATGCCGGGCTCGCGCCCGCCGAACGGCTCCTGCGGGGAGCGCCGCCGATGCTCGACCTGGAGGATGCGGCCGATCCCGAGCCGCAGGCCCTGCGCGACCTCGCGCTCGCCGCCGAGGACGCCGCGCGCCAGGTGGAAGGCGTCACCAACAGCGAGGGCGGCTCGGCCAGCGCGTCGCGCTCGGTCTGGGCGCTCGCCACCTCCCACGGCTTCGCGGGCGCCTACGCCGCGACCGGCTACGGCGTGTCGGCCAGCGTGCTGGCCGGAGAGGGCGGGGGCATGCAGCGCGATCACGCCCACCACGGGGCGCGCCACCTCGCCCGGCTGGACGCGCCCGAGGCGATCGGCCGCCTGGCGGGCGAGCGCGCGGTCGCCCGGCTGAACCCCGGCAGGCTGCCGTCGGGCGGAATGCCGATCGTGTTCGACCCGCGCGTCGGCGCGTCGCTGGTCGGGCACCTGATCGGCGCGATCGGCGGGCAGGCGATCACCCGGCGCACCAGTTTCCTGCTCGAGGCGCTGGGTGCGCCCGTGTTCGCGCCCGGCGTGACCATCCGCGACGACCCGCACCGGCCGCACGGGCTGCGCTCGCGGCCGTTCGACGGGGAGGGCCTGCCCGTGTCGCCGACGGAGATCGTCGAGGACGGCGTGCTCCGGACCTGGCTGCTCGATTCGGCCTCGGCGCGCCAGCTGGGGCTGGAGCCGACCGGCCACGCCGCGCGCGGCGTCGGCGGCGGGCCGGGCGTTTCGACGAGCAACCTCCACATGGCGGCGGGCCGCGTGCCGCGCGCCACGCTCATCGCCGACATCGCCGACGGGGTGCTCGTCACCGAGCTGATCGGGATGGGCGTCAATGGCGTGACCGGCGACTATAGCCGGGGCGCGTCGGGCTACCGCATCGTGGACGGCGAGATCGCCGGGCCGGTCGCCGAGTTCACGATCGCGGGCAATCTCCTCGACATGTTCCGCGCGCTTGTCCCGGCCAACGACCTGGAGTTCCGCCAGGGCGTCAACGTCCCCACTATCCGGGTCGACGGCATGACCGTCGCGAGTGGGTAAGCCCGCGGGCGACCTGCTCCCCGCCGTCGCCGGAATCGTCGCCGACGCCGGACGTATGGCGCTCGCCAGTTGGCGGACCGACTTCAAGCGGTGGGAAAAGGCGCCGGGCGATCCGGTGAGCGAGATCGATCTGGCGGTCGATGCGCAGCTTCGGGAGGCGCTGTATGAACTTCTTCCCGAAACGGGCTGGCTGTCCGAGGAGACCGTCGACGATCCCGACCGCCTCCGGCGCGAGCGGGTGTGGATCGTCGACCCGATCGACGGCACGCGCGATTACATACGCGGCCGCCCCGGCTGGGCGGTGTCGGTCGCGCTGGTCGAGCGCGGGCGGGCGGTGCTCGCCGTCCTGGACGCGCCCGCGCGGGCGGAGACGTGGACGGCGGCGCTCGGCGGCGGCGCCCGGCGGAACGGCGTCGCCCTGCGCGTGGGCGACCGGACGCTTCTCGCCGGTGCGCGCGTCCCCATCGACGTGCTGTCCAAGGCCGACCGCGACCTGGTCGCCGCACCCAAGCCGAACTCGATCGCGCTGCGCATCGCGAGCGTCGCGGCGGACGAGGCCGACCTCCTCGCCACGCAGCGCTGGGGCCACGAATGGGACATCGCCGCCGCCGCGCTCCTGGCGAGCGAGGCGGGCGCGACCGTCACCGACGCGCTCGGTGCGCCGATCGGCTTCAACAAGGCCGACCCGAGGGCGTTCGGGCTGCTGGTGAGCGCGCCGGGGCTGCACGCGGCGGCGCTGGCGCGGTTCGGGCCGAGGGCGCGCGCGGTGTCGGTCGCGGCCTAGCCGGTCCCGTCGCCCTTGTACTTGATCTCCAGGAACCGTCCCCTGGTCGCCAGGCTGTCGAGATCGTCCTGCGCCAGCCGCTGCGTCATCGCGGCGATCTCGCCGTCGATCAGGCGCAGGCCGTCCACCAGCTGCGCGTCCGGCGTGCGGCCGTTTCGCGCCTGCCCCCGGAGCGGCTGCGGCACCTTCTGGTACTCGCCGACGAAGGCGGGGAGCTGCTCGCCGATCAGGCGGCGGAGCTCGTACGCCGCCTCGCCATCGTTCCCGACGCGGGCGAGCTGGGGCGACAGCGTCTCCAGCCGGACGCCGATCTGGTCCACCAGCGCGCGCGCGGGCGGGGGCAGGGCGGGGCGTTGCGCCTCCAGCCAGCGTTCGGTCTGGGCGGGCAGCGCCTTGATGTCGACCTCGCGCAATTTCCGCTCGGTCGGCGCGCGCGCGGCGGGAGCCATGGCGATGGCGAGGGTCACCGCGACCATCAGCAGCAGCACCGCCAACCCGCCGAACAGCCCGAGCGGCGTCGCTAGGCCCACCACCATCGCCGCGATCAGGATCAGCGCGTTGGCGACCGCCATGACCATCAGCCGCTGGCCGACCGACCGGGCCTTGCGCCGCACGCGTTTGCTCTGGCCCCGGTAATCGGCCGAGACGCGCGCCATCACCTCGCGCGCGCGCTCGATCTGCGCGTCGACGTCCGACGGCCCGCGCGGCGTCACACCGACTCCAGCTTGTATTGACCCGCCCCCGGCCCGGACAGCGCGCCCGCGTTCTGCGCCGCGCCCTCCGCGCGCGCGATGTAACCGCGCGACCGTTCGACCTCCCCCGACAGCGCGTCGACGGTGGTCTTCATCGAATCGAGCGCCTTGAGCTTGAAGGTGTCGACCGCGTCCATCGTGTCGTAGATGTTCTGGAACGCGCGCTTCAGCGTCTCCAACGGAATCGTCGCCGACGCCGCCTGCTCGTGGATGCGCGCGGTGTTGTCCTTCAGGAGCTTGCCCGTCGAGTCGATCAGCCCGGCGGTGGTCGTGTTGAGCGCGGTGATCGATTCGAGCACCAATTTCTGGTTGGTCAGCGCCTGCGCGACCGTCACCGCCGTACGCAACGCCGAGACGGTGGTGGTCGACGCGCGGTCGACGCCCTTCACCAGCTCGACGTTGTTCTTCTTGACCAGGTCAAGCGCCAGGTAGCCCTGCACCGTCACCGCCATCTGCGTCAGCAGGTCCTGCGTCCGCTGGCGCGTGTAGAACAGCGCGGTCTCGCGGATCGCCTTGGCCTTGGCGGGGTCGACATGGTCGAGCTCGTTCGCTTTCTCCTCCAGCTTGGCGTCCATGGCCTTGGACAGATGGATCATCTGCTCCAGCCGCCCCATCGCCGCCCACAGGTTCGCGCGTTCGGTGTCGATGGCGGCGTTGTCCATCAGCAGCTCGTCCTTGCCGGAGCTGAGCGACTTCGGGATCGCGGCGATGTGGGTCTGCGACGATTTGTAGCTGTCGAAATAGTCGCGCATCTTGTTGCCGAACGGGATCATCCCGAACAGCTTCTTCGGCGCGGTGAGCGAGCCGCGCTTGCCCGGGTCGAGGTCCTCGACGACGCGGCGCAGCTGGGCCAGGTCGCCTCCCACCCCCGTCTCCTTGTCCATCGCGCGGATCGGGCGGTCGAGGAAGCGGTTC
>CAXTFF010000021.1:0-14016 GCA_964243325.1 uncultured Sphingomonas sp. | reverse complement strand
CCGTTGAGCATCGGCCCGACCGACAGGGCGATGGCGGGCAGGTTCACCGTTGCCGCCGCCATCAGGCAGGCCGGCGTGGTCTTGTCGCAGCCGATCGTCAGCACGACGCCGTCAATGGGATAGCCATAGATGGTCTCGACCAGCCCCAGATAGGCCAGGTTGCGGTCGAGCCCGGCGGTGGGACGCTTGCCCGTCTCCTGGAGCGGATGGGTGGGGAACTCGATCGGCACCCCGCCCGCCTCGATGATTCCCGCCTTGACGCGCTCGGCGAGGACGAGGTGATGGCGGTTGCACGGCACCAGGTCGCTGCCCGACTGGGCGATGCCGATGATCGGCCGGTCGCCCTGCAGCTCTTCGAGCGACAGGCCGAAATTCAGGTACCGCTCTATATAGAGCGCGGTCATGTCGGGGTTGGACGGATCGTCGAACCACGCGCGCGAGCGCAGGCCGGTCGGCGCGTCGGCGCTCACGCCGCGCGCTCCATCACACCACTCCCCCACCGGCGACCCCGGTCGTCCCGTTCGATCATGGCGGGCACGATAGCAGCGGGTCCCGCCGACACAAAGCCTATATATCACACAAAAGCCGGGCTAGGCTCCGGTGACAACCAGGGGGAGGCCGGGATGCTTCGACGGACAGGCAAGGTGTTGGCACTCGCGCTGGCGGCGGTCGCCGGGATCGCGGCGGCGCAGGTTCCACCCGGCGCGCCGTTCACGCCCCCGGTCGATCCGGCGCGGGCATACCTGTTCGCGCACATGACGACCGAGCGCTACGGCGTGCTCCATTATTCGGTCAGCCTGGACGGGTTCAACTGGCGGCGCGTGAATGGCGGGCGGGCGGTGTCGAGCGACTATCACGGCCACGCCTCGATCGCGCGCGGGCCGGACGGGCGGTATTATCTGGTCGGCAACAAGGGCGACGACGATCCGGACATCCGCTTCTGGGTGTCGGACGACCTGATCCGCTGGCGGGCGTTCGGCACCTACCGCCCGGACCTGAAGGCCATACCCGGCCACCCGGGCGCGTTGCGGCGGATCGGCGCGCCCAAGCTGTATTACGACCAGCCCTCGGCGCGGTTCCTGCTGACCTGGCATACCCCCAACGTCCCCGGATCGGACGCCGATCCCGAGCGGTACTGGGGGAGCCAGAAGACGCTATACGCGCTCTCCCCCGACCTGCACCGCTTCCCCGATCGCCCACGCCGCCTGTTCGCGTGGAGCATGGCGACGATCGACACGGTGATCGAGCGCGAGGGCGACAGCTATTGCGCGATCGTCAAGGACGAGCGCTATCCCAGCTACGACTGGACCACGGGCAAGACGATCCGGATCAGCTGCGCGGCCTCGCTGCTGGGCCCCTATCCCGAGCCGGGCCCGCCGGTGTCGCCCAACTTCCGCGAGGCCCCGACGCTGATCCGGGCACCGGGCGGACGCGACTGGCTGCTGTGGTACGAGCAATATGCCGGCACGAGCTACGGCCTGTCGATGGCCCCGCGGCTGAGCGGGCCGTGGTTTCAGGTTTCGGGCAACAGCGGGGTGCCCGCCTGGAACCGCTACGCCATGCCCGCGGGCGCGCGGCACGGGTCGATGCTGGCGATCAGCCGGGCGCGGTACGACGCGATCGTGGCGGCGTTCCCGGGCGAATAAGGGCGGCGCGCCCTATCGGCGCGGGTGGCCACGGGCTATGACCGGCGGCGGAAGAACGGCGATCTCGCCGCACCGGGAGGAACGCATGTCCGATCTGCCGGCCCACGGCCTGGAACTACGCTCGACCGTCACCGCCGACGGGCGGCTGGTGCTCGACCTGCGGGAGGTCGCGGTCGGCGAACCCGGGCCGGGCGAGCTGCTGGTGCGCGTGGAGGCCGCGCCGATCAACCCGTCGGATCTGGGGCTGCTGCTCGGCCCGGCCGACCTGGCCACGATGGAAGCGGGCGGGTCGGGCGACCGCCCGACGCTGACCGCGACGGTGCCGCCGCAGCGCATGGGGATGATGAAGCCGCGCATCGACGAGTCGATGGCGGTCGGCAACGAGGGCGCGGGCACCGTGGTCGCCGCCGGGCCGGACCTCGCCGACATGGTCGGCCGGCGCGTCGGGATGCTGGGCGGCGGCATGTACACGCAGTACCGTACGCTCCGCGCGCGCGACTGCGTCGCGCTGCCGGACGGCGCGGGCGCGGCGGACGGCGCGTCGATGTTCGTCAATCCGCTCACCGCGCTGGCGATGGTGGAGACGATGCGCGCGGAAGGGCACACCGCGCTGATCCATACGGCGGCCGCGTCGAACCTGGGGCGGATGCTCAACCGCGTCTGCCTGGCCGACGGGGTCCGGCTGGTGAACATCGTGCGGAGCGCCGAGCAGGCGGCGATCCTGCGCGGGATCGGCGCGACGCGCATCGTCGACAGCACCGCCGAGAACTTCCGCGAGGCGTTGACGGACGCGGTGGCCGACACGGGGGCGACGATCGCGTTCGACGCGATCGGCGGGGGCAAGCTCGCCAACACGATCCTCCATGCGATGGAGGCGGCGGCGAACCGCACCGCCGCCGCTTATAGCCGCTACGGGTCGGCGACGTTCAAGCAGGTCTATATCTACGGGTCGTTGGATGTCGGGCCGACGATCATCGACCGCGGCTTCGGGCTGTCCTGGGCGGTGTCGGGGTTCCTGCTGACGCCGTTCCTGGGCAAGATCGGGCCGGCGGCGGCGCAGGCGCTGAAGGACCGGGTGGCGCGCGAGCTCCTGACCACCTTCGCCAGCCATTACACCCACACGGTCTCGCTCGCCGAGGCGCTGGAACCGGCGACGGTCGAGGCCTATGCGCGCAAGGCGACGGGGGCCAAGTACCTGATCGACCCCAGCCGTTGAAGAAGGTGGGCCGCTAACCGGCGGCGATCAGCACCAGCGACGCGTTATCGCCGCCGTCGCGCTGGAGCGCGTGGCGGAGCAGCCGGTCGGCCTGTTCGTCCAGCTCCGGCCCGGGCGCGAAATCGCGCGGACCCAGCGAGCGCGACAGGCCGTCCGAGCAGAGGAGCACGAGGTCGCCGGGCGCGAGGTCGGTCGTCGCCGTCTCGATCTCCACGGCGGGCGCGATGCCGAGCGCGCGGGTGACGACGTTGGCCTGGGGGTGACGCTCCGCCTCCGCCGCCGTGATCAGGCCGCCGTCGACCAGTTCCTGGACCAGGCTGTGGTCGCGCGTCAGCGGCGTCGCGCGGCCGTCCCGGACGCGGTAGGCGCGGCTGTCGCCCGCCCAGAACAGGTGCAGGCGAGCGCCCCGCGCCCAGGCCGCGACGATCGTGGTGCCGCTGCCGCCGCCGATCGCCTGCGTCGCGATCGAGGCGTTGGCGGCGGCCAGCGCCCCCAGGACGGCGGCGGCGGTGATCGGGTCGGCCAGGGCGTCCAGCGCGTCGATCGCGGCCGTCGCGGCGCGGTCGCCCGCGCTGTGGCCGCCCATGCCGTCGGCGACCGCCCATAGCCCGCGCTCCGGCCGATCGAGGACACGGTCCTCGTTGACCCGGCGGACGCGCCCGACATGCGTGCGGTGAACCGACCGGAGCCCAAACGCCGGGGTCGGGCGGGTCCGCCGGCGCGTCAACCGTTCGAGAAGGCCGATCACCCGCGGCCGTCGCGCTGGAGCCTGGCGTCGGTCTCGTCGTAGGCGGCGACGAAGGCGCGGTCGAGCGAGCCCTCCGCGCCGCCGTCGAGCTGGCGCTTCAGCTCGGCGTGCCGCTCCCCGACCTCCGCCAGCCCGAGCGCGGCGCGGCTTTTCAGGATGGAGGCGCGACCGGCGACCGCGGCGTCGAGCGCGGCCGGATCGAACTGGTCCACCGCCTGACGCAGGCTGCCCTGGAGCCCGGCGAAGGTCGCGACGAGATGGCGTTTCAGGTCGCGGAACGACGCGCCGAGCGCGGCGGGCCCCGACAGGAAGCCCGACGATCCCGCCAGCAGCAGGTCGATCGCGAGGCGCTGCGAGGGCGCCCATTTGAACGGGTTGTTGTCCGCGCCGCGGATGGTGGTGCGCGTCAGCTGGTAGCGGCCGCGCGCGCGGTCGCGCTCGGCCATGAGGTCGCCGACGCCCAGCACCATCTGGCGGTAGACCGCGCCCGCGCGGCGCATCACCTCCTCGGCGTCCTCGCCCGACAAGGTGGAGGCGTCGAGCCCCGCGCCGTGGCAGAAGGCCTCCAGCAGCGATCCCTGGGCGAAGGAGGCGGGCGCGGTCCCGTCCGCCCAGTCGCTCGGCACGTCGGTCGAGGAGCCGAGCGGAGGCGTCAGGATCATGGTGCGGCCGCCGGGCACGTCGATCTCGCCGTGCGGCGCGTGGGTGGCGACGATGCGGAACCGGCCCAGGCGCAGCGCGCCGGGAAGCGGCAGCGCGACCTCCACGTCGCCCGGGAAGCGCGCGCCCGACAGGTCGTCGAACACGCCGTTGGTCCCCAGCGAGCGGAGCGTCAGCCCCGCCTCCCCCACGCCGATCTCCAGATGCGCGCGCGACAGCTGGCAGTCGGGATCGACGATCGGCCAGTCGGCGGCGGCGTCGCGGCCGATGCGCAAGGTCCCCTCGCGGATCAGCCGGGCGTCGATCGGCTGGACCGCGTCGACCGCGTCGAACAGCTGGAGCATGTACATGATCAGGCCGCCAGTCGGGCCACGTCGGCGACGCGCGTCGCGAGCAGCGCCGCCCCGTCCTCGGCGGGCGCGCCGTGGAGCCGCGGCTCCATAGCGGCGGCGGCGCGGTTGAACGCGTCGAACGCCGCGCCGAACTCGTCGCGCCGGCCGTGCGGGAGGCGCAGGGCGAAGCCGGCGGCGGGCGCGTCGTCGAGCGCCTCGCGCAGGCGGCGGAGCGGCCCCGCGACGAACGCGCCGCTCAGATAGCCGACGAGCAGCACGGCGAGCGTGACGACCACCGACAAGGCGGCGAGCAGCGCGCGCGAGGTCGCGAGCGCGCCGTCGAGCGCGTCGCGCCGGAGCACGAGATCGACCGTCCCGAAATCCGCGCCCGCATAGCGGATGGGTCGAACGAAGCGCAGCCCCGCACCCTTCCCCAGGTCCGGCGCGGTGGTGACGGGCGTTCCGGCGCCCTCGACCCGGACCTCGCCCGCGGGCGCGGCGTAGCGGCGGCCGACGAGCTCGGGACGGCTGGACGCGCGCACGACGCCCGCGCCGTCGGCGACGACGATCGCGCGCACGCCGCGGTCGCGCGCGGCGGTGGTCGCGAAGGCCTGCAACGCGGACCAGTCCTGCTGATCCGCGGGCAGGCCCGCATTGTCGGCGGCGGTGACGGCGGCGTTGCCGGTGACGAAGGTGACGATCGTCTCGCCCGACACGACCGCCATGCGCTCCAGCGCCACGCGCTCGCGCCCCTGGATCGCCCACACGCTGCCGCCGAGCGCGAGCGCGGTGACGCCCGCCAGCGCGAGCGGAAGCGTCAGCCGGAGCGGCAGGCCGCGCCGGGTGGGCTCGACGTCCCTGCCCGCCGCGATCTCGCGGTCGAGCGCGGCGACCAGCGCTTCGCCGTTCGTGAAACGCGCTTCGGGCTTCTTGCAGAGCAACTTGTCGATGACGAAGCGCAGGCCCGGCGGGCAGTCGGCGGTGGACCGGTCGATCGGCGCGGGGCTGTCCTGCGCGATCTGGATGGCGAGCGTCGCCAGGCTGGCGCCCGGAAAGGCGACCGCGCCCGTCACCATCTCGTACAGGACGACCCCCAGCGAGAACAGGTCGGCGCGCCCGTCGATGGGCAGCCCGAGCGCCTGTTCGGGGCTCATATAGCGCGGGGTGCCGATCAGCTGGCCGACCTGCGTCTTGGCCAGGTCCGCCGGGTCGGCGTCACCCCCTCCGAACCCATCCAGGCGCGCCACGCCGAAATCGAGCAGCTTGGCGGTGCGGCCGTCCTCCGACAGCAGGATGTTGGACGGCTTGACGTCGCGGTGCACCACACCCGCGCGGTGGGCGTAGGCGAGCGCGTCGGCGAGCTGGCGCGCGAGCAGCAGCACGCGCTCGGGCGGCAGCCGTCCCTGCGCCGCGATCACCGCATCGAGCGGGCGGCCCTCGATCAGTTCCATCGCCAGGTAGGCGGAGCCCCCCGCCTCGCCGACATCGTGAACGGTGGCGATGTGCGGGTGGTTGAGCGCGCCCGCCGCCCGCGCCTCGCGCAGGAAACGTTCGCCGATCTCGGCGTTGCGGGCGTATTCGGGTTTCAGGACCTTGATCGCGACCACGCGGCCGATGCCGGGGTCGCGCGCGCGGTAGACGTCGGCCATCGCGCCCTCGCCCAGGCGTCCCAGCACCTCGTAGCGGCCGATGGCGGTCATGCGCGGGGGTGCTTGCGAATCGTCATGGGACGCCATGGGTAGCGAGCGCGCCTTGCCACCGCGTTACCGCCGCGCCTGCACGGCCGAGGCGATCCGCTCGGCGCGGGCGAGGTCGCGGCGGGCGAGCGGGTTGGCGGGATCGAGCGACGCCGCGCGGCGGAGCAGCCCGACCGCGCGGCCGACCTGTCCCTGGTTGAGCGCGGCGAGCCCGGCCGCGCGCGCCGCCCCGGCTTCCCGCTTGGCTCTTCCGGCTCCCGGATCGGCGGCGGGCGACCTGGCCGCGGCGGCGGCGGCGGGCTTGGGCTGGGACGGCTTGGGCTTGGGTCTGGAAGCGGCGAGCGCGGGCTTGGGCGTCTTGCGCTCCGTGCGGTGCGGCTCGTCGCGGCGCGCCCGTTCGACAGCGGGCGCGGCGCCGGGGATGCGGAGGACCCGGCCGGGCGCGAGCGCGGCGGGCTCGTCGACCGCGTTGTAGCGGGCGAGCTGGTAGGCCTTCAGCTTGTTGCCCAGGAACCGCTCGGCCAGCCCCGTCATCGTGTCGCCGGGGCGGACCGTGTAGGCGTGGCTGGCGGGGCCGAGCAGCTCGGTCGGATCGCGGTCGAGCGAGTCGCGCAGCACCTGGAGCGACGGGTTCATCGGGTCGAGCCCGAGCGCGGCGTCGATCCGCCTGCGCGCCGCCTTGGCCTCGCCCCGGTCGAGGAGCGCCATGATCGCGTCGACCTCGCCCGCCGAGGCGGGCGGCGCGACCGTTCCGGCGGCGCTCGGCGGCGGCGCGCCCTTGCCGCCGCATGCGGCCAAGCCCAGTCCCATGGCCAGAAGTCCGGCCGTACGCCAATGTCGAGGGGTGCCGTTCACGCTTGTCGCCTTTCGAGGATCCGTCGTTCCGCTTCATCGCCGCCGCGGTCGCCGTCCGGGGCGAGCAATCGCGCCAGCCGCTCGCGGTCGCGGACGAAGTCGGTGAAATCGTCGTCGCCCAGCGGCGGCGAGAAATAGAAGCCCTGGAACAGCCGGCATCCGCTGCGCCTGAGCCAGGCATACTCGGCGCGGTGCTCGACCCCTTCGGCCAGCACGTCGATGCCCAGCCCCCGGCCGAGCGCGAGGACGCTCTGGCAGATGGCCTGGCTGTCGCGGCGGACATGGACGCCCGTCACGAACTCCCGGTCGATCTTGATCTTGTCGAAGGACAGCGTCCGAAGCGTGCTGAGGCTGGAATAGCCCGTGCCGAAATCGTCGATCGCGATGGTGACGCCCAGATCGTGGAGCGCGCCGAACAGCCGCGCCGCGCTCGCGCCGTCGCCCATCGCCACGCTCTCGGTGAGCTCGATCTCCAGCATGTCGGCGCCCGCCGAATGGCGCTGGAGCGTGCGTTCGACGAGCAGCGCCAGGTCGTGCCGCTCGAGCTGGCGGCCCGACACGTTGACCGCGACGCGCAAGGGTCCCAGCCCCGCCCCCGACCAGCGTTTGGCCTCGCGCACGGCGGCGTTGAGCGTCCACAACCCGATCTCGTCGGCCAGCCCGGCCGCCTCCATCACCGGTACGAAGCGCGCAGGCGACACCAGCCCGCGCGATGGGTGGTCCCACCGGATGAGCGCCTCCGCACCGCACACGCGCCCCTCGGCCGCGTCGATCAGCGGCTGGTAGTGCAGCAGCAGCTCGCCCCGGGCGACCGCCTGGCGCAGGTCCTGTTGCAGCAGGAAGCGGTCGCGCGCGATCCCTTCCGGGTCGACCGCCTCCGCGCCGCCCTCGCCCGTCCCGAAGGCGGCGAGCGCGCGGGTCAGCACGGACCCCGGCGCGGCCGTTCCGTCGAACCCGACGCGGCGGAGCGCCAGCTCCGGCAGGATCTCGCATCCGTCGTCGACGAGGCGGTCGCCCAGCGCATAGAGGAGCGCGTCGAGCTCGGCGGCGCGGTCGGCGTCGGGCGCGCCCGCCGTCCAGACCGCCAGATGGCCGCGATCGACATGCGCCAGGAAGCGCGTGGGCGGCAGCATCGCCCGGACGCGCTCGGCCAGCCGCCCCAGCATCCGGTCGCCCAGCTGCGGGTCGAACCCGCACAGCCGGTCGTAATCGGCAAAGGCGAGCAGCGCGAGCACGCCCGCGCCGTCGTCGACCATGCGCGCCAGCAGCGGCTCGCGCGTCGGCAGGCGCGTGACGGGGTGGAGCTGCGCCAGGCGCGGCGCGAGGCCGGCGTTGCGGTCGATCAGCGCGGCGAGCCCGCGCGACAGGCGGTCGCCCGGGGAGCGGCCGCCCACGACGCCCACCGCGCCCTCGGCGAGCGCGGCCAGGCCCGACATGCGCCGACGCGCGGCCGCCAGCTGCGCGGCCCAGCCGAACAGGCCGGCGGCCGCGACCGTCCATGCCCACGGATCGGTCATGCCGGGCGCGCCCGACCGTCGGCGTCCGAATCGAGGGAAAAGGCCGATGGAGCGGTCACGGCGCGACCATAGCCGACGAGTCGTTGACGAGAGTTTAGCCCGCACGGGGCCGGGAACGTCGCGCCGGAGCCTACGCCGCAGGCGGCGTCCACCCGCGCGTCATCGCACGCAGGCTCCAGTACGCCGCCTTCGCCGCGAAGGCGGGGGACAGGCCGTCCACCAGCGCCGACCGCGCGTAATGGGCCGCCGCCCGGTGGTTCCCCGCGGCGGCGAGCTCGTCGGCCAGCTTCTGCAGCGTCCAGTTGCGGTGGCGGCGGGCCGCGGCGCGGACGGCGGGGTGGCGCGCGAACAGGATCGCCTTGTCGACCACGCGCAGCTGCTGGAGCCGCTTGGCGGCCAGCCCGAGCGCGGTGGTCATGTTGGCGGACCTGGTCGGATCGGGGATGTCGTGGCGCGACACGATCGCCGGGTTGTGCAGCAACGGCCCGGTCGCGGCGTCGATCAGCCGGAGATACAGGTCGCGGTCGCATTCCCAGCGGATCGCCTCGTCCATGCCGCCCACCGCCTCCCACAATCCGCGGCGCACGACCAGGCAGTTGAGGTGGCAGAAGCCGTCCAGCGCGACCAACCGGGCGAGCGTCGTCGCCCAGGTCCCGTCCTCGTCGGCGTCGCGCGCGGGCAGGCGATCGGCGAGCCGCCGGAGCCACAGCGTGTCGGCCACGGGCTCGCCGCCGCGGAACGCCCGCTGGTGGGCCATGTACAGGTCGGCGTCGCCCGCCCGCGCGATCGAGCGCGCCGCGCGCGCCAGGTGGCCGTCGTCGGTCCAGCAATCGTCGTCGTCGAGGATCGCCAGATACCGGCCGCTCGCCAGTTCCGCGGCGACGTTGAGCGAATAGCTCTGCCCGTGGCCGCTCGGCCGGCGCAGGAGCCGCTGGTGGACGAGCCGGCCCCCGAGCCGGTCGCGCGCGGGCGCTAGCACCCGGTCGTAGCCTGCCGCATGTTCGTCGGCGCTGCCGTCGTCCACCACCACGACCTCCAGGTCGCGGACGGTCTGGGACAGGACGGAGGCGAGCGCCCGCTCGAACAAAGCGGGCCGGTCGCGCGTCGCAAGAAGGATGGAAAACTGCGTCACCCTCCACGGCCTACCGCGCGATCCTTAAGGACTTGCGAACCAGGGTCGATCTAGGAGGGGCCGAACGAGGGGTCGGAGTGACGAGATTGCCGTTTCCAGGCGCATCCAGAACGCGGCGGCCGTAAGCGTTGCGCGCGCTCGTCATCGGCGACGACACGCGGTCGTTCCTGGCCGTCGTCCGCTCGCTCGGACGGTCGGGATGGGAGGTCGACGCCGCGCCCTACGACCACGCCGCCCCCGCCTTGTCCTCGCGCTATCTGAGCCGGGTGCACCGGATCGCGCCCTACTCGCTTTCCGCCGACCGGTGGGTGGAGCGGTTGCGGTCGCTGGCGGCGGAGCGGGCGTACGACCTGATCGTGCCGTGCGACGACCGCGCGCTGATCCCGCTCGCGCGGCACGCCGAGGCGTTCGCGCCGATCCGGCTCGCGATACCGAACGGCCAGGCGGTCGCCGTGTTCTTCGACAAGATCGCGACGCGCGGGCTGGCGGCGTCGCTGGGCCTGGCCACAGCGCCGGGACGGCCGCTCGGCGACGGCGAGACCGCGGCGGGGCTCGTGCGCGATTTCGGCCTGCCGCTCGCGCTGAAACCGCGCTCGTCCTACGTCCTGGGTCAGGCCGGGGCGAAGTCGTCCGTGCGGATCGTCCGCACGGGGCCGGAGGTCGAGGCGGCGCTCGCCGACATCCGCGACCCGGCGGACTGGCTGGTCGAAGGCTTCTTCCACGGCGAGGGGTGCGGGTTGTCCGTGCTCGCCGACCGCGGCCGGATCGCCATGGCGTTCCAGCACCGCCGCCTGGCGGAAGCGTCGGAAAGCGGCGGCAGCTCGGTCCGGACGGGCGAGGCGGTCGAGGCGCGCTTCATGGACGCCGCCGCGGCGATGGCGCGCGCCACCGAGCTGCACGGCGTCGCGATGTTCGAGTTCCGGCGCGACCGGGGAACGGGCCGGGCGATCCTGCTGGAGGTGAATTGCCGCTTCTGGGGCTCGTTGCCGCTGGCGGTGGCGTCGGGCGCGGACTTCCCGGCCGCGGCGGCGCTGCTGCATGCGCGCGGCGAGCTTCCGCCGCCGTCCCCCCACCGTCCGGGCGTCGTCATGCGCGATCTGGGCGGCGAGTATAACCGGATGATCACCGCGGCGTCCGATCGGGGCTCGCGAGGGGCCAGGATCGTCGCGGCCGCCGCCGGTTTCGCCGCGCTCGCGCCCGCGTTCCTGTCGGGCCGCGGATATGACAGCCACGCGCCCGACGATCCCGCGCCCTACCGGCGCGAGCGCGCGGGGCTCGCGCGCCATATCGCCCAGGCCTTCGCCAAGCGCCTGGCCCCGCCCGCGTTCCGGCGCGCGCGCGGCCGGGCGGCGTTGCGGCGGCTTCGGGCGCGGAGCGACGCCGGACGCGGGGGGCTCGTCATGCTGTGCCACGGCAACATCTGCCGCAGCCCCTTCGCCGAGCTCAGCCTGCGCGACAAGGCGCGGGCGGCGGGCCTCGGGTTCGATATCGTGTCGGCGGGCAGCTACGAGGCGGAGGACCGGCGTCCGCCGGACGATGCGGCGGCGGCGGCGCTGCGCGTCGGCGTCGACCTGTCGGCGCACCGTTCGCGCTTCGTCGACGTGGACGGGGCGCGCCGGGCGGGCGCGGTGATCGTGTTCGACGACCGCAACGCCGACGAGGTCCGCCGCTTGGGGCTCGCGGGCGAGGTGAACCTGCTGCGGCTGCCCGACCTGATCGGCCGGCGCGCGATCGACGACCCGTACGG
Organism: uncultured Sphingomonas sp.; assembly: GCA_964243325.1. Taxonomy (GTDB): domain Bacteria; phylum Pseudomonadota; class Alphaproteobacteria; order Sphingomonadales; family Sphingomonadaceae; genus Sphingomonas. The sequence continues at coordinate 2,466 of CAXTFF010000021.1, read as the reverse complement.
CCGCGGGCCGGAGGCGTTCGACCGCGTCTATGCCGATATCGACCGGGCGCTCGACCGCCTGGTATCGGCGCTGGCCCGTCCCGGGGACGCGCCTTGACCCGCTCCAGGCCGCAGCTCGCGGTGGTGGTCGACACGGAGGAGGAGTTCGACTGGACCGCCCCCTTCTCGCGCGACCGGCGCGCCGTGCGCAGCATCCCGGCGCAGGCGCTGGCGCACCGGATCTTCGATCCGCTGGGCGTGGTGCCGACCTACGTCATCGACCATCCGGTCGCGACCGACCCCCGCGCGGTCGAGTTCCTGCGCGGGTTGCAGCGGGACGGCCGCGCGGAGATCGGCGCGCATCTGCACCCTTGGGTTTCGCCGCCCCACGAAGAGGAGGTCAACCGGCGCAACTCGTATCATTGCAATCTCCCGCCCGGGCTCGAGCGCGCCAAGATCGCCCGGCTGACCGACGAGATCGCCCGCTCCTTCGGCCGTCCGACCGTGTTCAAGGCGGGCCGCTACGGCTTTGGCCCCGGCACGGCGGCCATCATCGCGGAGCTCGGCTACCGAGTCGATTGCAGCTACGTTCCTTGGACGACCTTCGCGGCGGACGGCGGACCCGATTACCAGGACACGCCCGACCAGCCCTTCTGGCTCGACCGCGGGCGCGGGCTGCTGGAGGTGCCGCTGACCGGCGGCTTCTTCGGCCGCCTGGCCCGCGCCGGGCCTGGCCTGCACCGCCTGCTGAACGACCGCCGCGCCGAGCGGCTGCGCATCCCCGGGCTGCTCGCCCGGACCGGCCTGCTCGCCCGCGCGCGCCTGACGCCCGAGGGGGTGCCCGCCGACGAGCAACGCCGGCTGCTGGACGCCATGGTCGCGTCGGGGCGGCGCTTCTTCACGATGACCTATCATTCGCCCAGCCTCGCCGTGGGCAATACGCCCTATGTGCGTGACGAGGCGGGGCTGGCCGCGTTCCTCGACGCCATCGAACGTGTCCTTCGCCATTTCCGGGACGATCTCGGCGGGGAGTTCACGACGCTCACCCGCCACCGCCGCGCCATGCTGGCGGGGGCGGCGTGACCGTGGACCGCGCCGCGCTGTACCGTTCGGCGGTTCTCGCGGTCGGCATGCAGTGGGGCATGCGCGCCATCGGCCTGGTGTCGGTCGTGGTGCTCGCGCGGCTGCTGGACCCGAGCGATTTCGGCGTGGTCGCGGTGGCGATGTCGGCGGCCGCCTTCGTGGAGCTGTTCGGCTGGATCGGGCTGCGCCAGGCGCTGCTCGGCATCCCCGACCCCGACCGATCGCATTACGACACCGCCTGGACGATCCAGTTCGCCTTGTTCATGACGCTGGCCGCGCTGATGCTGGCGGTCGCGCCGCTCGCCGCGGGTTTCTACGGGCAGCCGGCGGTCACGGGCATCCTGTGGGCGCTGTCGCTGCGCCTGGTGGCGCTGGCCGTCGCCAATATCGGCATCGTCGATTTCGAGCGCGACCTGACGCTGGGGCGCGACATGGCCGTGCGGCTGGGCGCGCGCGTCGCCGCGCTGGCCGTGACCCTGGCCGCCGCGGCGGCCCTGCGCGACTACCGCGCGCTGGTGATCGGCATGGTGGCGCAGTCCGCCTTTTGGACGGCGGGCACCTACGTCGCGCATCCCTACCGCCCGCGCTTCGGGCTGTCGCGCCGCTCGGAGATCTTGGGCGTGTCGCTCTGGATGTTCGTCAGCACCTTCGCCGAATGGGTGCAGGGGCAGATCGAACGGATCCTGCTGGGCCGCATCGCGTCGCCGACCGACACGGGGCTTTATTCGGTCTCCAAGGACCTCGCCAACATCTTCACCCAGGAGATCGCCACCTCGCTGAACCGCGTGACCTTTCCCGTGTTCGCGCGGGGGCGGTCGCAGGGCGAGGCGGGTTTCGCCATGCTGCTGGGCGGCTACGCCGCGATCGTCGCGCCGATGGGCGCGGGCCTGATCGCGACCGCGCCGGACGCGATCGCCGTGCTGCTCGGCCCCAAATGGCTGCCCGCCGTGCCGTTGATGCGGATCATCGCGCTCTATACCAGCATCCAGGCGATCTCGCTGATGGCCGCGTCGGTGCTGCAGGCCTCCGGACGGGCGCGGCTGTCGGCGATGCTGAACATCGCCGGCGCGGGCTTGGCCGTGGTCGGGATCGGCGCCGCCGCGTTCCTGCTCCGCGAGCCGGCGGCCGTCGCGCTCGCCGCGACGGCGGTGAGCGCCGTCATGATGGTCGCGGGGCTGGTCGCCCTGGCCGCGTGCGGGGGGACCGGCGTGATGGCGCTCGCCGCCCACCTGCTTCGCCCCGTGCTCGCGGCGGGCGCGATGGCGTGGGCGCTCATGCGGGTCCTGCGGGTCGATACGGGCTCTCCCCTCCTCGACCTCGCCACCCAGGTCACGGCGGGCGGCGCGATCTACGCCGCGGCGGTGGCCGCGATCTGGCCGAACTGCGGCCGGCCGACGGGCGTGG
>CAXTFF010000020.1:5775-14203 GCA_964243325.1 uncultured Sphingomonas sp. | reverse complement strand
GCCCGGCCTCGTCGACGATGCGGACGCGGCGGCCGTTGCGCTCGATCATGCCGCGCCGCTCCATCTCGCCCAGCGTCCGGTTGACGTGCACCTTGGTCAACCCGACCGCGTCGCCGATGTCCTTTTGCGTGAGCGGCAGGTCGAACGATTCGATCACGCCGCCCGCGGTCACGCGCAGGCGCGCCAGGATGTCGAGCAGCAGGGTCGCCAGCCGCTCGATCGCGTCGGTGCGGCCGATGGAGGCGAGCCGGTCGCTCATGGCCACGTTCTCGGCCGCGGCCATCGCGTAGAGCATGCCCGCCAGCCGCGGCTGCGCCTTGAAGATGCGGCCCAGATTGACCTTGGACAGCTCGGACACGACGCAGTCGGACACGGCCGTGATCGTGTTGGCGGCCTGCGCCCAGGCGATGGACGACGTGCCGATCAGGTCGCCGGGATAGTGGAAGCGCAGGATCTGGCGGCCGCCGGACTTGAGTTCGATCGACGAATGGAGCCAACCCTGCTGGACCACGAACAGCTGGTCGACGGTGCCGCCCTGCTCCATCAGCACCATGCCCGACGGCACCCGCACCTCGCGGCGTTCGGCCCAGTCGAGCGCGTCGCGCTCCTCCTCGGTCAGGGACAGATACCGCTCCAGGCGGCCGGTCAGAGCGCTGCGGCGCATGGGTGATCCTTTCTTCGGTCGGACGCATCGGCGGCAGCCGTCACCCGATCCCTTCGAGCGCCAACGATCGACCCGCGATCCCGTTGCATGCGCGCTTCGTCGCAAAGTTACCGGCGAAGCGCCAGACCAGTAACGTGTAAACCTTCGATACGGATGCAATCCTATCGGGCGCGGCTCGGGCGCGGTCCCGCCGACGCTCATCTATATCAGTCGGTGCCGGCCGCGGCCGCAGGCGGCGAGCGCGCGCGGGGCCGGGTCGACGGGCATAGGCCCTTGTCGGGCCAAGGATTTGCGGGCAATGTTGCCGCACCATGACACTTGCCTCTCCGGATGGATCGCGCGACCGCCGGATCGAGGATCCAACCAACCTCCACATCGTCCACCCGCTCGGGCGGCGGCTGCTCGGGCCCGCGCTCCGCGCGCGGGTGTCGGCGAACGCGGTGTCGGTGGCCGGGCTCGGCATCGGGGTCGGCGCGGCCTGGAGCTTCGGGCAACGGGCGGACTGGCGTTGGAGCGTGGTCGGACTGCTGCTCGCGGCGGCGTGGCTCGTCGCCGACGGGCTCGACGGGATGATCGCGCGCGCGACGGGAACGGCCAGTCCGCTCGGCCGGGCGCTGGACGGGGCGTGCGACCACGGCGTGTTCGTCCTGATCTATGTCGCGGTCGCGTCGTCGATCGGCACCGTCCAGGGCTGGACCCTGGCGATCGTCGCGGGCGCGGCGCACGCGGTGCAGTCGAGCCTGTACGAAGGCGAGCGCGCGCGTTTCCACCGGCGGGTCAAGGGCGCGCCCCCGCCCGCGCCCGTCCCGGCCGAGGGCAATCCGCTGGTCCGGCTGTACGACGCGGTGGCGTTCGGCATGGACCGGGTCACCGCGCCGTTCGACGCGGCGCTGCGGGGCGCCGACGGCCCGCGCCTGCGCGCGGCATACGCCGACTCGGGGGTGGCGCCGATGCGGTTGCTGGCGCTGTTGACCGCCAACATGCGCGTGCTGGCGCTGTTCGGCGCGTGCCTGCTCGGCCGGCCCGAACTGTTCTGGTGGATCGAGATCGGGCCCATGACGCTGGTTGCCATTTGGGGCATCGCGTGGCACCGGCGCACCGAGTGGCGGCTGCTTTCGCGCGCGCACCCCGTTCCACCGCCCCGTGAGCTGGGCGCGGGCGTCTTCTCGAAGGATCAGATAGGCTGATGGCAAGCATAAAGGTCGCCGTGGTCGGCATCGGCAATTGCGCGAGCTCGCTGGTGCAGGGACTGGCGCATTACCGCGAGGGCGCCAACGACCAGACCGGGCTGATGCATCACGACCTGGGCGGGTACCGCCCGTCGGACATCCAGGTCGTCGCCGCCTGGGACGTCGACCGGCGCAAGGTCGGGCTGGACGTGGCCGACGCGATCTTCGCCAAGCCCAACTGCACCGCCGTCTTCTGCCCCACGGTCGAGGCCACGGGCGCGGTGGTCAGGATGGGCCGCGTGCTGGACGGCGTCGCCGAGCACATGGCCGACTTCAAGGACGACCGCACCTTTCTCGTCTCTGACCAGGCCGAGCCGACCAGGGACGAGGTCGTGGCCGAGCTCCGCCGCACGGGCGCGGACGTGCTGATGAACTACCTGCCCGTCGGCAGTCAGCAGGCGACCGAATTCTACGCCGAATGCGCGATCGAGGCGGGCGTCGCCTTCGTCAACAACATCCCCGTCTTCATCGCGTCCAACCCCGCCTGGGCCAGGCGGTTCGAGGAGGCGGGCGTGCCGATCATCGGCGACGACATCAAGGCGCAGCTGGGCGCGACGATCGTCCACCGCGTGCTGACCGACCTGTTCGCCAAGCGCGGGGTGAAGCTGGAGCGGACCTACCAGCTGAACACCGGCGGCAACACCGACTTCCTCAACATGTCGAACCACCGCCGGCTGGAATCCAAGAAGATCAGCAAGACGGAAGCCGTGCAGTCGGTCGCGGCGGAGCGGCTGGCGGACGACAACGTCCATATCGGGCCCTCCGACTACGTGCCGTGGCAGAACGACAACAAGGTCTGCTTCCTGCGCATGGAGGGCTCGATGTTCGGCGGCGTGCCGATGAACCTGGAGCTCAGGCTTTCGGTCGAGGACAGCCCCAATTCGGCGGGCGTGGCGATCGACATGATCCGTTGCGCCAAGCTCGCCACCGACCGCGGGCTGAAGGGCCCGATCGACGCGGCGTCGGCGTATTTCTGCAAGCATCCGCGCACGCAGATGACCGACGACATCGCGCAGATCGAGGTCGAGCGGTTCATCGAAGCCGCCTGACGTGATCCGCACGGCGATCCTGCTCGCGGCGGGCGAGGGCGCGCGGCTTCGCGAGGCGACGCCGCACAAGCCGCTGTGTCCGGTCGCGGGCCGGGCGCTGATCGACCACGCCCTGGGCGGGCTCGGCGAGGCGGGGATCGAGCGGGTGGTGGTCGTGACCGGCTACGGCGCGGAGACGGTCGAGGAGCATCTGCGCGCGGATCGCGGGCCGGTCGCGGTGGAAACGGTGCGGTCGGGCGACTGGCGGCTGCCCAACGGCGTGTCGGTGCTCGCCGCCGCCCCGCTCGTGCACGGCGCGTTGGAGGAGGGGGCGCTGCTGGCGATGTGCGACCATCTGGTCGCCCCCGCGCTCTACGCCCGCATGGCCGAGGCGGGCGCGGGTCCGGGGTTGCGGCTGGGGATCGACCGGCGGCTGGGCCACCCCTTCGTGGATCAGGCGGACGTGACGCGCGTGCAGACGATGGGGGACCGCATCGTCGCGATCGGCAAGGGGCTGGATCCGCACGATTGCTACGACACGGGCGTGTTCGCGGTCGGGGCCCCGTTGTTCGAGGTGCTGGGGCGGATGCCCGCGCCCTCGCTGACCGAGGGCGTGCGCGCGTTGATGGCGACCGCGCGCGCGCGGGTCGTCGATTGCGGCGATCTCGACTGGATCGACGTGGACGATCCCGCCGCGCTCGCCGCGGCGGAGCGGCTGGTCGGCTGAAGATCGACGGTCAGGCCGCGCGCGCCAGTTCGCGGCCGATCAGGCCCGCGACCAGGTCGCCCCGGACGGGGCGGCTGAAAAGATAGCCCTGGATGCTCCCGCAACCCTGCTGGCGCAGGCGCGCGAGCTGGTCGACATCCTCCACCCCCTCGGCCGTCGTGTCCATGTGCAGCGCGCCCGCCAGGTCGACGATGGCGCGGACGATGGCCGCCGCGCTCGGGTCGTTGGCCACGTTGATCACGAAGCTCCGGTCGATCTTGATCTTGTCGAACGGGAACGAGCGCAGGTAGCTGAGCGACGAATAGCCCGTGCCGAAATCGTCGAGCGCGACCCGGATGCCGAGCGCGCGGAGCGAATGGAGCAGCGTGACCACGGGGCCCTCGCCTTCCAGGAACACCGACTCGGTGATCTCCATCTCCAGCCGTCCGGGCGCGAGGCCGCTGCGCGCCAGCGCCTGGGCGATGACGCGGGCGAAGCCGGGATGGCGGAACTGGAGCGGCGACACGTTGACGGCGACGCGGATATGGTCGGGCCAGTCGGCGGCGAAGCGGCAGGCCTCGTGCATCACCCATTCGCCGATCGCCACGATCAGCCCGGTCTCCTCGGCGACGGGGATGAAGTCGATCGGCGAGACCATCCCGCGCGTCGGGTGGTTCCAGCGGAGCAGCGCCTCGAACCCGCCGATGCGGTCGGTCCCGAGATCGACGATCGGCTGGTAGTGCAGCACGAACTGGCCGGTCGCGATCGCGCAGCGCAGGTCGAGCTCCAGTTCGCGTCTGGCGCGGGCCGCCGCGTCGAGCGCGGGCTCGAAGAACGAAAAGGCCCCGCGCCCGTCGCCCTTGGCGCGGTAGAGCGCGAGGTCGGCGTTCTTGAGCAGCTGGTCGGCGTCCTGGCCGTCCGCGGGGCCGACCGCGATGCCGATGCTGACGCCCGTCGCGACCAGCTGGCCGTCGATGCGCAGGGGATCGCGCACGCGGTCGAGCACCGCCTGCGCCAGCGCGCGGGGACGGTCCGCGTTGGGAGGCCCCGCCAGCACGATCGCGAACTCGTCGCCGCCGAGCCGCGCGACGACGCCGTCGGGGGCGAGTTCGACCAGGGCCGCGCCGATCAGCTTGAGCAGGGTGTCGCCGGCCGGATGGCCGAGCGTGTCGTTGACCGTCTTGAACCCGTCCAGGTCGAGGCAGAGCACCGCCGCCGTTCCGCCCGCGCGCGCCGCGCGCGCGACCGCCTGCTCCAGCGCCTGACGGAGCGCCGCGCGGTTGGGCAGGCCGGTGAGCGAGTCGTGGAACGCCATGTGCGTGATCCGCGTCTCGCGCTCGACGATGCCCGCCGACATGCGGTTGAAGCTTTCGGCCAGCCGGCCGATCTCGTCGGCCCCGTCGATCGGCAGCTCGGTCCGGGAGCCGTCCTCCAGCGCGCGCGCGGCGCGGTCGAGGAGCGCGAGCGGCCGCGTGATCCCGTCGGCGAGCCGGCCGCTGCCCAGCAGCACGAGGATGAAGCCGGCCAGGCCGGTGAGCGCGACCGCGATCCGGAGCGGCCGGTACGGCGCCAGCGCCAGCGCCAGCGGGTAGCGGATCAGCAACGCCGCCCGCGGCGCGGCGTCCGGCCCGGCGAGCGGCTTGACGAGCGCCAGCGAGCGGCCCCGCGCGATCGAGAGGACCGCGGGCGTGCGGGCGGCGTCGGGATCGGCGACCAAGGCGTCGAGCGCGGCGCTAGGCGGCAGGTCGCTTTCCGTGGCGATCCAGCGCCGACCGTCGCGCCGCAGGATGGTGGCGGTGAGCGGGACGGCGGACAGGCTTTCGAGCGCGCGCATCTCCGCCCCGTCCAGACGAAGCGCGAACACGACCCAGCCGATCTCGGCCGGCGCCAGGATGGGCGACATCACCAGCCGGTACGGGCGGTCGCCGACGACCGTCACGGCGTCGCGGCGACCCCGCGCCAGGGTGAACGGCAAGTCGGCCGCGGCCCGCGCCAGGGGACCCGTCGCGCCGACGACGGCGCCCTCCAGGTCGACCGTCATCGCCGCCGAGACCCGCGCGCGCGCCTTCAGGGACATGAGCGCGGAGGCGATCGTCGGACGATCGCCTCCGGCCACCGCCGAACGGAATCCGAAATCGCGCGCCAGGATGTCGGCCGCGTCGGTCAGCGATCGCTCGCGCTCCGCCCACAGCCGGTCGTGGATCTCGCCGCTCGTCGCCAGTTCCGCCTCGGTGATCGCGCGCGCGTTCCGCTCCAGCGCGACCTGGGTCACGCCCGCGATGGCGAGCAGCGCGAGCGCGAACAGCCCGGCATAGAGGACGCTCAGCTTGGTCCGCAACGTGCGGAACCGGGGCATGCGGACCGCCCTCACCGGCCGATCGTGACCGTCGTGGCGTAGCCGCCCGCGCCCACCGCGATCGGCCGCGACACGATGTTGCCCGGCGCGCGGATCGAGGGGTGCCAGACGCGCATGACCGCCCCGCCCGCGGGAACGTCGCTCCAGGCGACGCGGCCGGTCGTCCCGGCCTGCGCGGCGAAGGGCGTGGGCGTCACGAACACGAACCCGCTCATCCCGTCATGGATGTTGCAGCCGAGCGCGACGGGCCCGGGCCTGTCGAACATGACCGAGCGCGTGTCCTCGCGTCCGTACAGCCGCAGGTCGAACCTCTTGGGGCGGGAAAACGAATAGACGTGGTGGCGCACCTTGTCGCGGTTGGGGAAGACCACGGTCGCGCCCACCGGCACGATCAGCACGCGCGGCTGGAACTGGATGTCGCGCTGCTCGACGACGTACGGCCCGCGCACGGGCGGCGCGGCGCGGCCGGGCGTCTCGATCGTCACGACCGCGCCCGCCAGCGGCGCGCCCGTCGGACCCCGCACGGCGATCGCGACCGGCGCGGCGGCCGCGGGCGCGGCGACGAGGATTAGCGCGGGCACGGCGAGGCGGATGGACATGGTCGCGGTCCGTACGCCCGTTCGCTTTGACGGCGCGTAAAGGCCGGCTTCACGCGATCTTCACCACGGCGCGGTTACCGATGGCGTCGGACGGGGACGACATGACACGCCTGCTGATCGCTTTATCGCTCATGCTCCACGCCGCGCCCGCCTTCGCGAGCGACCGGCGCGGCGACGGCAAGCTGGTGCTGACCGACGGCGTCACCAGCATCGACGGATCGGCCGGCGGCGGGATCGCGACCTGGGCGACGATCGCGGGCAACGAGACCGAGCGCGGCGTCGGCGCGACCGCGCACGCGAGCGGCGTGTTCCTCCCCGATTACGACCTGGAGGCGTACGGCTTCGCGCTCGGCCTGTTCGACCGGGCCGAGCTGTCCTACACCCGCCAGAGCTTCGACACGCGCCGCGCGGGGGCGGCGCTCGGGCTCGGGCGCGGCTTCACCTTCGGGCAGGACATATACGGGGCCAAGGTCCGGCTGTTCGGCGACGCGGTGTGGGATCAGGATACGCCGTTGCCGCAGGTGGCGGTGGGCGTGCAGCACAAGCGCGCGCGCCGCGCGGCCGTGCTCCGCGCGGTCGGGGCGAAATCCGCGAACGGCACCGACTACTACCTGTCGGCCACCAAGGTCCTGCTGGCGCGCAGCCTGATCCTGAACGCGACGGTGCGGCTGACCAAGGCCAACCAGTGGGGGCTGCTCGGCCATGGCGGCGACAAGGTCGGTGGCGGGGGCGACGACCACACCGTCCAGCTCGAGGGCACCGCGGCGGTGATGCTGTCCCCCCGGCTCGCGGTCGGGGGCGAGATCCGGACCAAGCCCGACAGGCTGGGCTTCGCGCGGGAGGACGACGCCTACGACCTGTTCGCGGCCTGGGGCATCCACCGGCACGTCACGCTGACCGCCGCCTATGCCGACCTGGGCGACATCGCGACGGTGAAGAACCAGCGCGGGCTGTTCGTCCAGCTCCAGACCGGATTTTGAGGAAGACGCGATGATCCTGCTCGCCCTGCTGCTCCAGGTCGCCCCGCCCGAGGAGCCGGTCGCGCCCTACCTCCAAAGCCCCGCCAACGCGGGCGCGCGGCCGATCGCGGGCGACGGCGTCTGGCGCGCGTTCCACGGGCGCGCGGGCGTGGCGCGGATCGTCGACGCCTTCGTCGCGCGCAACCTGGCCGACCCGCGCATCGGCGACATCTTCAAGGGCCAGGACCTCGTCCGCCTGCGCCGCGTGCTGAACGAACAGTTCTGCCACCTGCTCGGCGGCGGGTGCGGCTATTCCGGCCGGTCGATGAAGGACGCCCACAGGAATATGGGGGTCCAGAGCGCCGACATGGGGGCGCTGGTCGAGAACCTGCAATGGGCGATGCGCGCGGAGGGCATACCCTTCTTCGCGCAGAACCGGCTGCTGGCCAAGCTCGCGCCGATGAAGCGGGACATCGTGGAGCGGTGATTCATCACTCCCCTCCCTTTCCAGGAAGGGGAGACGTGCTGGCACATCAGGTCCATGCCCGATAGCATCGCCGCCTATGCACACCATCGTCATCCTCACCGGCGCGGGCGTATCCGCCGAAAGCGGGCTCGCCACCTTTCGCGGGCCGGGCGGCCTGTGGGAAGGCCACCGCGTCGAGGACGTCTGCACCCCTCAAGCGCTCGCCCGCGATCCCGAGCTCGTCCACCGCTTCTACGACGAACGCCGCGCGGCCCTGGACCGGGTCGAGCCGAACTCCGCGCACCGTGCGCTGGCCCGGCTGGAGGCGGAGTGGTCCGGCGAGTTGCTGCTGGTCACGCAAAACGTCGACGACCTCCACGAGCGCGCCGGATCGACGCGGCTCCTCCACATGCACGGCGAG
>CAXTFF010000020.1:0-5765 GCA_964243325.1 uncultured Sphingomonas sp. | reverse complement strand
GCTTACCTCGGCCCTGTGCGCCCGCTGCGGCGAACGGCGGGCGTGGGCGGGATCGCTCCCGCCAGGCGTCCCCTGCCCCGCCTGCGCCGCGCCGGCGCTCCGCCCCGACATCGTGTTCTTCGGCGAGATGCCCTACGGGATGGACCGCATCGACCGCGCGATCGCGGCGGCGGACCTGTTCGTGTCGATCGGGACCTCAGGCGCGGTCCATCCGGCGGCGGGGTTCGTCCAGACCGCCGCGTATCACGGCGCCCGGACGCTGGAGCTCAATCTGGAGCGCTCGGCCGGGAGCGGCTGGTTCGACGAGACCCGCCTCGGCCCGGCGGGCGAGCTGGTGCCCGCCTGGGTCGACGAACTTCTCGAATCCTCCCCCGGAGGGGGAGGTGGCGCGCCGTAGGCGTGATGGAGGGGTAGCTCTCCGCATACATCGGCCTGGCCGTGTCGAGAGCTACCCCTCCACCACTCGCGTGAAGAACGCGAACGGTCCCCCTCCCCCTCCGGGGAAGGATTTCAGTAGGCTACTCGACCCAGTCCAGCCCCATGTCGCGGTACACCTCGCGGTCCTCGGCCCAGCCCTCCTTGACCTTGACGTGGAGGTACAGATGCACCGGCCGCTCCATCAGCGTCGCCAGCTGCACGCGCGCCCGCGCCCCGATCTGCTTGATGCGCTCGCCGCCCTTGCCCAGCACGATCGCGCGTTGCGTGGGCCGTTCGACCAGGATCTGCTGGTGGATCTCGACCGACCCGTCGGGGCGCTCCTCGTACCGCTCGGTCTCGACCGCGCTGGCGTAGGGGAGCTCGGCATGGAGCTGGAGGAACAGCTGCTCGCGCGTGATCTCGGTCGCGAGCGCGCGTTCGGTCGCGTCGGACACCTGGTCCGCCGGATAGTGCCACGGCCCCGCCGGCATCAGCCGCGCCCACGCCGATTTCAGCTCGGGCACGCCGTCGCCCGTCTGCGCGCTGACGAACCAGATCTCGTCGAAGGCGACCAGCGCGTTCAGCTTTTCGGCGTGGCCCAGCAGCTTGGCCTTGTCCGCCAGGTCGACCTTGTTGAGCACCAGGTGCTTGGGGCCCGGACGCGCGGCGATCCGCTCGACGATGGCGGTCACCTTGGGGCCGAGCCCGCCCTTGCCGTCCACCACCAGCGCGACGATGTCCGCGCCTTCCGCGCCGTCCCAGGCGGCGGCCACCATCGCGCGGTCGAAGCGGCGTTTCGGCTCGAAGATGCCGGGCGTGTCGACGAGCAACAACTGCGCGTCGCCCTCGATCGCGACGCCCAGCAGCTTGGTGCGCGTGGTCTGCGCCTTGGGGGAGACGATCGCGACCTTCTGGCCGACGAGCGCGTTCACCAGCGTGGACTTGCCGGCGTTGGGCGCGCCGACGACGGCGATCAGGCCGCATCTGGGTTCGGTCATGCCGGCGCGTTACGCCGCCCGCGCGCCGGGGTCACGTCCCGAAGTTGCTGAAGCAGCGCGCGGGCGGCGGCGGTCTCGGCCTCCTGCTTGCTCGCGCCGGTGGCGCTCGTCTCGTGGAGACGTCCGACGCGGACGACCACGGTGAAGCGCGGCGCGTGATGCGGGCCGGACCGGTCGGCGACGCTGTATTCCGGGGCCGCGCGGTTGTGGGCGGCCGCCCATTCCTGCAGCTGCGACTTGGGGTGCTGCGGGGCTTTCTCCTGCGCGTGGACGCGGGCGCCCCAGACGCGGCGGACGAACGCGCGCGCTTCGTCCATCCCCGCTTCCAGGAAGAACGCGCCGAGCAGCGCTTCGAGCACGTCGCCGAGCACGTTGTCGCTACCCAGCGCGCCGTCGTCGCGCGCCTGCTTGCCCAGGCGGAGATGCCCGGGCACGCCGAGTTCGCGCGCGATCCCCGCGCAGGTCGCGCCCGACACGAGCGTGTTGAAGCGCTTGGACAGGTTGCCCTCGGGCTCGTGCGGGAACAATTCGAACAGCCATTCGGCCATGGTCAGCCCGAGCACGCGGTCGCCCAGGAACTCCAGCCGTTCGTAATTGTCCTCGCTCAGGCTCGAATGCGTGCAGGCGCGCTCGAAGCGGGGAAGGTCGGCGGGCGGGCGGCCGAACACCCGCTCCAGCCAGTCGGCCGGGTCGCTCAAAAGGTCTCGCCGATCCGCGCCCCGCGCGCGGCGGAGACCCAGGTCCAGGGCTTGAGCCACCGCGCCGTGCCGTCGGTCGAGAAGAAGGTGACGAGCGCGCGGCCCTCCAGATTGGCCTGCGGCACGAAATGGAAGCCGACCGGCGGCGCGAAGCGGCTGTCGCCGCTGTTGTCGCGGTTGTCGCCCATCATGAAGACGTGGCCCGCGGGGACGGTGAAGACCTCCGTATCGTCGGCCGCCGGGATGTCGGCCTGATCGAGCACGTCGTAGCTGCGCCCGCCGGGCAGCGTCTCGCGGTAGCGGCGGTAACGGCAGATCGGACCGTCCGGGCTCGTGTCCTGGAATTGCGACGGGCAGGTGTAATTGGGGGTGATCGGCACCGTGAAATCGGCCACCCGCCGCTTGGGGATCGCGCGCCCGCTCAGGAACAGCTGGCCGCCGCGCATCTGCACCGTGTCGCCCGGCAGGCCGATCACGCGCTTGATGACGTCGTGGTCGTTCAGCGGGTTCGCGCGGAACACCGCCACGTCGCCGCGCACCGGCTGGCGCGCGAGCACGCGGCCCGGGATCAGCGGCAGCCCCCAGGGCAGCGACCAGCGCGAATAGCCGTAGTTCCATTTGCTCACGAGCAGATAGTCGCCGATCAGCAGGCGCGGCAGCATCGATTCCGACGGGATCACGAACGGCGCCATGACGAACGACCGGAACAGCAACACGAACAGCGCGAGCTTGAGCAGGAAGCGCCCGGTGTCGGCGGCTTCCGAGGTCGCCTGGGACCGCTTGGGGAGTGTGGCCATCGCCGGGCCACGTGCGCGAGCGCGCCCGGGGCGTCAAGATGCGGGCTTTGCTTGTGGTGCCGCGCCCCGACCGGCATTACCTGCGCGCGACAACCTGGAGTGATCGAGCATGGCCGCCGACTGGACCGCGATCGAGGCCCTGCCCTCGCCCAAGCTTTCCGAACTGTTCGCGAACGACCCCGACCGGCTCGCGCGGTTGAGCCTCGACGTCGCGGGCATCCGGTTCGACTGGTCCAAGACGCACCTGACCCCGGACGCGGTCGCCGCGTTCGAGAAGCTGGCCCACGCGTCCGACCTGGCGGGCAGGCGTGACGCGATGTTCCGGGGCGAGCCCGTCAACGTCACGGAGGACCGCCCCGTCGAGCACACCGCCGAGCGCGGCGAGGGCAAGCCCGAGAGCGTGGCGCGCGCCGCCGCCCATCACGCCCGGATGCGCGCGGTGATCGACGCGATCGAGGCCGACGCGTTCGGCCCGGTGCGCCACATCCTGCATGTCGGCATCGGCGGCTCGGCGCTCGGCCCCGACCTGCTCGTCGACGCGCTGGGGCGCGAGAGCGGGCGGGACGACGTGGCGATCGTGTCCAACGTCGACGGCTGCGCGCTGGAGGAGGCGTTCGCGCGCTTCGACCCGGCCGCGACGCTGCTGGTGGTGGCGTCCAAGACCTTCACCACGACCGAGACGATCCTGAACGCCCAGTCGACGATCGGCTGGATGGTCGAGCACGGGGTCGAGGACCCCTACGGCCGCGTGATCGCGCTGACCGCCGCGCCCGACGCCGCGATCGCCTGGGGCGTGGACGAGACGCGCGTGCTGCCCTTCTCCGAGGGGGTGGGCGGCCGCTATTCGCTCTGGTCGTCGATCGGCTTCCCCGCCGCGGTCAAGCTCGGCTGGGACGCGTTCGGGGAGCTGCTGGAGGGCGCCGCGGAGATGGACCGGCATTTCCGCCTGTCCGCGCTGCACGAGAACGCCCCCGCGCTCGCCGCCTTCGCGGACCTCTACTACACGCAGGTGCGCCGCGCCGAGACGCGCGCGACCTTCGCCTATGACGAACGGCTGCGGCTGCTGCCGAGCTATCTCCAGCAGCTCGAGATGGAGTCGAACGGCAAGGGCGTGACCACCGCGGGCGAGCCCGTCGGCCGCCCGACCGCGCCGATCACCTGGGGCGGCGTCGGCACCGACGCTCAGCACGCGGTGTTCCAGCTGCTCCATCAGGGCACGCACCTGGTCCCCGTCGAGTTCGTCGCGGTGATCGAGCCCGGCGACATCCTGGACGAGGAGCATCACCGCCTCCTCCTCCTCAACGCCTTCGCGCAAGGCGCCGCGCTGATGCGGGGCAAGCGGGTGGACGATCCGGCGCGCAGCTATTCGGGGGACCGACCGTCTTCGACCCTGCTCCTCGACCAACTCGACCCGCGCACGCTGGGCGCGCTGATCGCGTTCTACGAGCACCGGGTGTTCGTGTCGGGGGTGCTGCTGGGCATCAACTCCTTCGACCAATTCGGCGTCGAGCTCGGCAAGGAGATGGCCAAGGCCGCGGCCAAAGGCGGCGGCGAGTTCGATCCGTCCACGACCGACCTGATCCGCCGAGCTGGCCTGGATTGAGCCCGACCCCACGCTTGTGTGTACCAAGTAAAGGAGCCATACACATGCGCACGAACATTGAGATAGACGACGCGCTCATGGCCGACGCCATGAAGGCGCTCGGCACGAAGACGAAGCGTGAGACGGTCGAGGTGTCCTTGCAGCGTTCCGTGAAGTCGGCTCGACAGCTTCAGGCGCTCAAGGAGCTGAAAGGGATCGGTTGGGAAGGCGATCTGGACGAGATGCGGACGGATAAGCCGCTGCCCGGCTTCGGGTGATCCTGATCGACAGCAGCGTCTGGATCGATCTGTTCGCCGACCGCGTAGCGCCTCAGACGCTGCGACTGCACGACCTTGTCGCCGCCGAACGAGACGTGTGTTCCGGCGATCTGATCGCCACGGAGGTGCTGCAAGGAGCGCGTGGCGAGCGGCACGCCGCCGATTTGCTCAGCCGTCTGCTCGAGTTCGACTCGGTTCGGATCGCGGACGAGGAGATCGCCGTCGAGGCGGCCCGCAACTATCGCTCGTTGCGCGCCATGGGCGTGACCGTCCGCAAGACGATCGACATGCTGATCGCCACGCGATGCATCCTCGACGACATGCCGCTCCTATATGCCGATCGTGATTTTGACCCTTTCGTGCGGCACCTCGGCCTGATCCCGGCGCTGCGCGACGTCCCTGGAGCCTATTGATGCCCGACCAGTACGACTACGACCTCCTCACCATCGGCGCAGGGTCGGGCGGCGTCCGCGCCTCGCGCGTCGCCGCCGCGCACGGCGCGCGCGTGGCCGTCGCGGAGGAGCACCGGGTCGGCGGCACCTGCGTGATCCGCGGCTGCGTGCCCAAGAAGCTGCTGATCTACGGCGCGCATTTCGCCGAGGACCTGAAGGACGCGCGGCGGTTCGGGTGGAACGTGCCCGAAACGTCGTTTCACTGGCCGACCTTGCGCGACAACGTGCTGGCCGATGTCGACCGGCTGAACGCCGCCTACACGACGACGCTGAACAATTACGGCGTCGAGATCATCCACGAGCGCGTCACCGTCACCGGCCCGCACAGCGTCCGGCTGGCGAGCGGGCGCGAGATGACGGCGGGCGTGATCCTGGTCGCGGTCGGCGCGCATCCGGTCGTGCCCGACTTCCCCGGCAACGAGCATGGCATCACGTCCAACGAGGCGTTCCATCTGGACGCGATCCCCAGGCGCGTACTGATCGCGGGCGCGGGCTATATCGCCAACGAGTTCGCAGGGATCTTCAACGAGTTCGGGTCCAATG
>CAXTFF010000019.1:0-14568 GCA_964243325.1 uncultured Sphingomonas sp. | reverse complement strand
GGCGGCCAGGGCGGGGCCGGGCGCGACGGCCGGCCCTGATCGTGTCGCCTGATCGTGTCGCCTGATCCTGTCGGACGCCTGACGACCGCGTTCGAGTTCCGTTCAGTCCGACTCGCCTAGTTCGGACGGCAAGGCGGGACCCGGTGGTCCCGCCCGGAACAGAGGAGTTGAAGATCATGCGTCACTTGATCACCGCCGCCCTGCTCGCCGCCGTCGCCTTTCCGGCGGTCGCGGGCGCGCAGGACCGCGAGCTGCGCCGCGACCGCCAGGACATCCGGCAGGAACAGCGCGACGTGCGCCAGGCCCGCCGCTACGGCGACCGGCGCGATGTGCGGAGCGAGCGCCGCGACGTCCGCGACGCCCGGCAGGAATACCGCGAGGACCTGCGCGACCGTCGCCAGTACGGCCGCAACGACTGGCAGGGCTATCGCCAGAACAACCGCGCCGTGTTCGCGCGCGGCGACTACAACGCGCCGTTCCGCTACAACAGCTTCCGGCCGGGCGCCCGCATCGGCGCGCCCTACTACCAGCAGCGTTTCGTGATCGCCGACCCGTACCGCTACCGCCTGCCCCGCGCCGTCGGGAACCAGCGCTGGGTGCGGCACTATAACGACGTGCTGCTGATCGACACGCGCCGCGGCTACGTGGTCGACGTCCTGCGCGGCTTCTACCTGTGACGAGCGATCGGGCGGCTCCGAGGGGGGCCGCCCGCTTCGCCGTCAGTAACCCTTGACCCCCGCCTGGATTCATTGATGCTGGCGCCTGGAACATCGGGCGGGGGCACGGATGGACTGGGCGTTGTGGGGGTTGGCCGCGGTCACGCGCGAGGTGCTGCTGTTCGCGGCCTTCGGCTTCCTGGTCGGCGGCATCGACGACCTGCTCGTCGACCTCCTCTACCTGTGCGGCCGTCTGACGGGCCGCGGCGGAAGGCTCGCCCTTGACGGCCTGACGCCGCCCGGGCGGCCGAGCCGGATCGCCGTCTTCGTGCCCGCCTGGGACGAGGTGTCGGTGATCGGCCGGATGCTCGAGACCGCGCTCCGCTCGATCGACCATCCCGACTACCGCATCTATGTCGGCTGCTATCCCAACGACCCGGCGACGATCGCCGCGGTCGAGTCGCTGGCCGAGCGCGACGACCGCGTCCGACTGGTGGTCGGCTTATGCGAGGGCCCGACGACCAAGGGCGACAACCTCAACACGCTGTGGCGCGCGCTGCGGGCCGACGACGCGCGGACCGGCGTCGCGACCCGCGCGGTGGTGCTCCACGACGCCGAGGACCTGATCCACCCGGCCGAGCTGCGCGTGTTCGATACGCTGCTGGACCGGCACGCCGTCGCGCAGCTGCCCGTACATCCACTGATCCGGCCGGAAGCGCACTGGGTCGGCGGCACCTACGCGGACGAGTTCGCCGAGGCGCACGGCAAGCTCCTCGTCGTCCGCGCCGCGCTCGGGGCGGGACTGCCGCTCGCCGGAGTCGGCTGCGCGATCCGCCGCGACGCGCTCGAAGCGCTGGAGCGCGAGCGCGGCGGCGCGCCGTTCGATCCCGGCAGCCTTGTCGAGGATTATGAGACCGGCCTGCACCTGGCCGGGCTGGGCTTCACCGGCTGCTTCGCGCGCGTGGCCGAGCGGCCGGGCGGCGCGCTGGTCGCGACGCGCGCCTACTTCCCCGACGAGCTGGACGCCGCCGTCCGGCAAAAGGCGCGGTGGATGACCGGGATCGCGCTCGCCGGGTGGGACCGCACCGGCTGGGCGCGGCCGCTCGCGATCTTCGACCACTGGATGCGCGCGCGGGACCGGCGCGCGCCGCTGGCCGTGATCGTGCTCGCCGCCGCTTATCTGGCGCTGATCCTTTGGGCGATCTCGGGCGCGGCGCATCGGATCGCGGGCGTGTCGCTGCCGCCCGTAGATCCGGTCCTGGCGCGCGTGCTGGCGCTCAACATGGCGCTGCTCGGATGGCGTCTGGCGTGGCGCGTCGCCTTCACGACGCGGAGCTACGGGTGGCGGGAAGGGGCCCGCTCGGTCCCGCGGCTGGTGGTCGGCAACGTCATCGCGTTGCTCGCGGTGCGCCGCGCGGCTTGGCGCTACCAGGCGATGCTGCGCGGGTCGGAACCCGTCTGGGACAAGACCGCGCACCGCTTTCCCGAGGCGGCGGAATGACGGCGGGCCGCCCGCTCCGCTTCCTGGTCACGGTGATCGCCGGCTGGGTCGGCGTGCGCGCGCTGCTGCTGTGGCCGGAGGGCGAGGGGGTCGGCGTCGTCGCGCAAGCCGCCGCGGCGGGCAGGCGGGAGCCGCCCGGGCCGGCGCCTGTCGCCTTGACGCGGATGGGCCATGCCGCATTCGGTCCTCGCCCGGCCTTGATGGCCGCTATGCCTCCGGTGGCCCGGATGGAGCGGGTCGCGCGGTCGCCGCTCGCGCCCGCGCCGCCCACGGATCCCGCCGCGATCGGGCAGGAACCGGAAGCCGCCGCCCCGCCCCGGACGGTCGGAGGCTCGTTGCCGACCCCGCTCGGACTGCCGGATCGCGGCGTCGGCAGCCGCTGGAGCGGCAACGTCTTCGCCGTCGCGCGACCGTCCGGGACCGGCGGCGGGCTGGGGTCGAGCCAGCTCGGCGGCTCGCAGGCGGGCGCGCGACTCGCCTATGCGCTGGACGCGAAGCGACGCCTCGCCCTGGTCGGCCGGATCGCGACGCCGCTGGAGGGACGCGGGCGCGAGGCGGCGCTGGGGGTCGAGTGGCGTCCGGCGGGCGTGCCGGTCCGCATCTTCGCCGAGCAGCGGTTCGCGCTCGACGGCGGCAAGGGCGGCCCGAGCGTGGGCGTGATCGCCGGGGTCGCCCGGGCGCTCGGGCGCGGTTTCCGGCTCGAAGCCTACGGCCAGGCGGGCGCGATCAGGCGCGACCGCGCGGAGGCCTTCGCCGACGGGGCCGCGCGCGTCACCCGGCGCGTCGCGGCGATCGGCCGGGCGACGCTCGATGCGGGGGCGGGCGCATGGGGCGGGGCGCAGCGGAACGCCGAACGGCTCGATGTCGGGCCGACGGTCGGCGTCGCCGCGCCGGTCGCCGGGCGCACGCTGCGGCTGACGGTCGACTGGCGCGAGCGGGTGGCGGGGAACGCGCGGCCGGGCTCGGGGCCGGCGTTGTCGCTCGGCACCGACTTCTGAGCGCCACGCTCGCTTCCGCCCGTCCGGCCGACGCGCTAGGACGCCCGGGCCCATGAACGTCTACCTTCCCATCGCCAACCTGTCGGTCAATGGGCTCGTCATCATCGCGCTGGGCGGCGCGGTCGGGTTGCTGTCGGGCATGTTCGGGGTCGGCGGAGGCTTCCTGACGACGCCGCTGTTGATCGTCTACGGCATCCCGCCGACCGTCGCCGCCGCCTCCTCGGCGAGCCAGGTCACGGGGGCGAGCGTGTCGGGGGTGTCCGCGCATCTCCGGCGCGGCGGGGTCGACCTGAAGATGGGCGGAGTGCTCGTCGCGGGCGGCGGCCTGGGGGCGCTGTTCGGCGCTTGGCTGTTCCGCCTGCTCCAGGACAGCGGGCAGACCGACACGGTGATCGCGATCACCTACGTCCTGCTGCTCGGCTTCATCGGCCTGCTGATGCTGCGCGAGTCGCTGCTCGCAATCGGCGCGGCCAAGGGGCGCATCCCGCCGCGTCCGCGCAAGCGCCGCCATCATCCGCTCGTCGCGGCGCTGCCGCTCAGGACGCGCTTCTACGCGTCGGGGCTGTACATCTCGCCGCTCGCGCCGCTGCTGCTCGGGTTCGGGGTGGGCATCCTGACCATCCTGCTTGGGGTGGGCGGCGGATTCGTGCTGGTGCCGGCGATGATCTACCTGCTGGGCATGGCGACGGGCGTGGTGGTGGGCACCAGCCTGTTCCAGACGCTGTTCGTCACCGCGCTGGCCACGCTGGTCCATGCGCTGACCACGCAGGCGGTCGACATCGTGCTCGCCGGGCTGCTGCTGATCGGGTCGGTGACGGGCGCGCAGGTGGGCGCGCGGTTCGCGACGCGCTTCAAGCCCGAATATCTGCGCCTCGCGCTCGCGCTGGTGGTGCTGGCGGTGGGCGCGCGCATCCTGCTGGGGCTGGTCTGGCGGCCGGAGGCGATCTTCTCCGTCGAGCTGGCGTGAGGCGGCTCCTCCCCGCCGCCGCGCTCCTGCTGGGCGCGCAGACCCCCGCGCCCGTGCTGATCCCCGACGTGTCGCAGCGCGCGATCGAGATCGCCTACAGCTTCACGGGTGCCGAGTTGCTGCTGTTCGGCGCGATCCTGTACCCCGGCGGGCGGCTGCCCAAAGGAAGCACGCCGACCGACATCGTCGTGGTGGTCAAGGGCCCGACCGAATCGATCCTGATCCGCGAAAAACGTCGGGTGGCGGGCATCTGGGTCAACGCGCAGGACCAAAGCTACCGGTCGGCCCCGTCCTTCTACGCGGTCGCGTCGTCCAGGCCGATCGACCGGATCGTCGACGCGCGCACCCGGGCGATCTTCGAGCTCGGGCTGGCCAGTCTGCAGCTCTCGCCTTCATCCAGCGCCGCGCCTGAGGTGCAGGGCCGGTTCGCGGACGGGCTGGTCGAGCTCCGGCGGCGGACCGGGCTTTATTACGAGGACCCGGAGGCCGTCGAGATCACGGGCGGTGTGCTCTACCGGGCGCGGGTCGGGGTGCCGGCGCGCGTGCCCGTCGGGCGCTTCACCGCCGAGACCTTCCTGATCCGCGACGGGCGCGTGCTGGCGGCGGCGGTGCGCGACATCGACATCCGCAAATCGGGCTTCGAGCGGTTCGTGGCGAACGCCGCCGCCAACGCGCCGCTGCTGTACGGCCTGGCGGCGGTGGCGCTGTGGGGGGGGCTCGCCTGGTTCGCGGGGGGGGCGGCGGGGCGGCGCTGAGCGCACCCGACCTTAACCATTGCCCGGGCATGTGCGTCCCCCAAGACCAGATGGGACCCGAACATATGACCTTCATGCCCGGCGTGGACGCATTCGCCGACGCGACCCCGACCGACCTCGCGACGACGGGGCCGATCGGCTTCGTGCTCGCCATCGCCGGGTCGAGCAGCCGGGCGGTGCTGGATGTGGGCGAGCTCCAGCCGCTGCTGTCGCACGGCGATCCGGTGGTGGCGTCGACGGGGCAGGTCGGCACGCAGATCAAGATGCGCGTGGGGACGAGCTGGCTGGTCGCCAACGTCCGCAGCCTGCTGCTCGACCCGACCTCGACGCTGGGCGACCGCATCCTGGCCGACATCGATTTCCTTGGGGAGGGCGACGAGGAGCGGCTGACCGGCAAGCTCTATAATTTCCGCCGCGGCGTCACGCGCTACCCGACGCCGGGCTGCGAGGTGCATCCGATCTCGACGGGCGACCTGCAGCAGATCTACGCCGCCGACGACCGCGCCAACATCGAGATCGGGTCGGTGTACCCGACCAAGGACATCCGCGCCGCGCTGTATGTCGATGCGATGTTGGGCAAGCATTTCGCGCTGGTGGGCTCCACCGGCACGGGCAAGTCGACCAGCGCCGCGCTGATCCTGCACCGCATCTGCGACCTCGCGCCGCAGGGCCACATCGTCATGATCGACCCGCACGGCGAGTATTCGGCGGCGTTCAGGACCAACGGCGCGATCTACGACGTCAACAATCTGGCGATGCCCTATTGGCTGATGAACTTCGAGGAGCATTGCGAGGTGTTCCTGACCACCTCGGGCTCCGAGCGGCAGGTCGACGCCGACATCCTGGCCAAATGCCTGCTGATGGCGCGCGCCAAGAACCGCATCGGCCAGGAGATCGCCAAGCTGACGGTCGACGCGCCGATCCCCTACCTGCTCAGCGACCTGACCAATCTGATCGCGCTCGAGATGGGCAAGATGGACCGGGCGGGCGACACCGCGCCCTATATGCGCGTCAAGGGCAAGATCGAGGAGATCAAGGCCGATCCGCGCTACGGCTTCATGTTCTCCGGGATGCTGGTCGCCGACACGATGGCCGGGTTCCTCCAGCGCATCTTCCGGCTGCCGGGCGACGGCAAGCCGATCTCGATCATCGACGTGTCGGGCGTGCCGTCGGACATCACCGCCACGGTGGTCGCGGTGCTCGCGCGCATGACGTTCGACTTCGCGATTTGGTCGCGCAACGAGCCGCAGCGCCCGATCCTGCTCGTCTGCGAGGAGGCGCACCGCTACATCCCGTCCGACCGCGATCCGGGCGGGTCGTCGGTCGGGCGCATCCTGGGGCGGATCGCCAAAGAAGGGCGCAAATACGGCGTATCGCTGGGGCTGATCACGCAGCGGCCGTCGGACCTGGCCGAAGGCGTGCTGTCGCAATGCGGCACCATCATCGCGATGCGGCTCAACAACGAGCGCGACCAGGCGTTCGTCCGCGCGGCGATGCCCGAGGGCGCGAGGGGGTTCCTCGATTCGATCCCGGCGCTCAGGAACCGCGAATGCATCATCTGCGGCGAGGGCGTCGCCATCCCGATCCGCGTCCAGTTCGACGGGCTGGAGGAGCATCGCCGCCCGGCGTCGAGCGATCCGCTCTTCTCGGCGCTGTGGCGCGACGTCGGCGGCGAGGAGCAGATCATCACGCGCACCATCCAGAAATGGCGCGCGCAGGGCAAGTAGGCCGCGGTCGGGAAGCGGAGCGCCGGCGCGGAAGGTCACCAAGGTCACGCCAAGAACGTCGGACGCCGCGGACTGGTCCCGGGCTCGCGAACCTGAACAAGTTGAGGGAAGTTGAGGCGTGAACGGGGTTCCGGCGAGGACGGCATCCGTGGCCCGTGTTCCCGGACGCCGGGCGGGAACGTGTCAGGATTCGACCAGGTGAAAGAGCGGACCCGGATGTCGATCCGGGTCGACCGTGGGCCTGGCACGATCGGAGCATTGTAGGACAGCGTTTTCGCTCGCGTCGCCGCCCGGCCCATTGCGGATGCGGCCGGACCGGCTATCGCCGCCGCTTGGTCAGGTTCGGTCTGCGGAAGGCGGTTCGATGTCGGTGCGACCGCGTCAGGTCGGCTTCTTCTTCAACGCGCAGCTGCATCAGGTGATGCACGCCGCGCCGATCGCGATCGCGCTGTCCAGGGACCCGCGCTTCGCCGTCCATATCGTGGCGGCCACGCCCGAGCATGTCGCCCTCGCGCGCGACCTGGCGGCCGGGGCCGACGCGGGGCCGATCGGGTTCGAGGTGGCGGGCGGAAGACCGCTCGCCGCGGCGGCGCGCCTGGGCGGCGCGTCGATCCCGCCCAAGCTCCTGACGCTGGCGCTGGCCGCGCGGCGGCTGGCGCGTTTCGACGCGATCGTCGTGCCCGAGCGGACGTCGCTGCTGCTGCGCCGGATGGGCCTGGCCGGGATCCCGTTCATCCACACGACCCACGGCGTCGGCGACCGCGCGGTCGGGTACGAGCGGCGCATCCGCGAGTTCGACCTGGTGCTCCTGGCCGGCGACAAGCAACGCCGCCGGATGCTGGAGGCGGGCGTGATCCGCGAGGGCGCGTATGCGGTCGTCGGCTATCCGAAGTTCGACGCGGTGGCGTTCGCCGCGGCGAGCGCGCGGACCTTCTACCCTTTCGCCGAGCGGCGGCCGACGGTCCTCTATAATCCGCACAGCGCGGCGTCGCTGTCGTCCTGGGGAACGATGGGCCCCCCCGTCCTGCGCCAGTTCGCGGCCGACCCGCGATACAACCTGATCTTCGCGCCGCACGTGAAGCTGTTCGACGGCCGCAAGCGCGCCGCCGACGCCCTGTTCGCGGCGTTCGGGCGATATGCCAACATCCATCTCGATCCCGGCAGCCGCCGGTCGGTCGACATGACCTACACGACGATGGCCGACGTCTATCTGGGCGACGTCAGCAGCCAGGTCTACGAGTTCCTGGGGCGACCCAAGCCCTGCCTGTTCCTCGATGCCCATCGAACCGACTGGCGGGGCGATCCGAACTACGCGCACTGGCGCTACGGTCCCGTCCTGCGGTCCGCCGACCGCATCGTCGACGCGGTCGACCGGGCGGTCGACGGGCACCGCGCCTATGTCGCCGCGCAGGAGGCCGGATTGCGCGACACCTTCGACGACGCGGGCGACGACGCGGGCGGCCGGCCTTCGGCGCGCGCGGCGGCGGCGATCGCCGAGTTCCTGTCGCGCCCGGCCGGGGGCGGCGCGGCATGACGACGAACGGGCCGCCTCCGGCGACCGAGGCGCGGCGGCTGTGGGTCGTCTCGCGCGTGTTCCCGCCGGACGAGGGGGGCGTGCAGACCTATGCGCGCGCGGTCGCCGACGGCTACGCCGCGCTCGGCCGGCGGGTGACGGTGTTCACCAAATCGTCGGCCGGGCCCGCCCGGACGGAGGCGGGGAGCGTGACGGTGATCGATGTGGGTCCGGGATCGATGGCGGCGGTCTATCTGCGGCTGTTCGGGGCGATGCGCGCGTGCCGCAGGGCGGGCGAGCGGCCGGCGGTGATCCACGCCTGCACCTGGCGCGCGGCGCTGCCGGCGCTGCCGTTCGCGGGCGAGCTGGTCGTCACCGTCCATGGGCGGGAGATCGGCCGGCCGGGGGGCGTCGCGTTCCGGCTGATGCGGCGCGTGCTCGGCCGCGCCGCGCGGGTCGTCGCGGTGAGCGGGACGACGCGCGCGCTGCTGCTCGGGCGGATGCCGGAGCTGGACGACCGAAGCGTCGTGGCCTGGAACGGCGCGGCCGAGCCGGGCGACGCGCCTCCCCGGAGCGGCGGAGGTCCGGCCGGGTTGCTGACCGTCTGCCGGCTGGTGGCGCGCAAGAACGTGCGCGGCGCGGTCGACGCCGTCGCGGGGTTGCGGGACGCCGACTTCGCCTACCGCATCGCCGGGCGCGGGCCCGAGGAGGCGGCGGTGCGCGCGGCGATCGAGCGCCACGGGCTCGGCGACCGGGTGGCGGCGCTCGGCTACGTCGACGACGCCGCGCTGGCCGGGCTGTACCGGACCGCCGACGTGTTCCTCCACCCGCAGGTGTCGCTGGAGGACGGGGGCGAGATCGAGGGGTTCGGCATCAGCGTGGCCGACGCGATGGCGCACGGGATCGCCTGCATCGTCGGCCGCGACGGCGGCCCGGCCGAGCTGGTCGAGGACGGCGTGACGGGCTTCGTGGTCGACGGCCGGTCGACCGCGGCGATCGCGGAGGCGGTGGAGCGGCTGGTGCGGTCGCCCGAACTCAGGGCGGCGATGGGCGCGCGCGCGCGGGCCTGGGCCCGGGCGAACCTGTCGTGGGAGCGGCATTGCCGGATCGCGCTCGCCGGGGCGGCGGACGCCTGATCAGCGCGTGGGCGGCCGCACGCCCAGCAGCGTCGCGACGCGCGCTTTGAACGCGCGCAGCTTGTCGCCCGACAGCGCGGAGACCTGGTCGAAGGAGACCGAGCGCGGGTTTACCGGGCGCCCGCCGCGCCACACCTCCCAGTGCAGGTGGGGGCCGGTCGACATCCCCGTCGAGCCGACATAGCCGATCACGGCGCCGCGCTGGACGCGCTCGCCCGGCGAGACGGCGATGCGGCTCAGATGGCCGTAGCCCGACTCCAGGTCGCCGGGATGCCCGAGCTTGACGAAGTTGCCGTAGCCCGCGTTGCGGCCGGCGAAGCGGACCACGCCGTCGATGGCGGCGTAGATGGGCGCGCCGTGCGGGGCGGCGATGTCGAGACCCTTGTGCATCCGCAGGAACCCCAGGATCGGGTGCGCGCGGTAGCCGAAACCCGACGAGATGCGGCCCGCGACGGGCAGGCCCATGAAGCCGCGGCGCTCGTAGCGGCCGTTCGCGTCGTACCACCGGTCGCCCGCGGCGCCCGCGCCGGTGCTGTCGGCGGCGTCGCTGCCCTCGGGCCCGAAGCGGACGAGCTGGGTGCGGCGGTCGCCTTGTTCGAGCCCGGCGAACAGGAGCCTGCCCAGCCGGACCTCGCCGGTGATGGCGCGGTCCTGTTCGACGATCAGGTCGAAGCGGTCCTCCGCGCGGATGTCGCGACCGATGGAAAAGCGGGTGGCGATCGCGCGCAGATACGCCTCGACCGCCCGGGCGGGCGCGCCCGCCGCGCGCGCCGCGCGGTAGAGGCTCGATCCGACGACGCCCCGGATGCGCAAGGGGGTGCTGTCGACCGCGATCGCGTTGCGGGTCATCGCCAATGCGCCGCCGACGCGGTCGAGCGAGACGTCCAGGTCGAAGCGCGCCCGGAGCGCGAGGCGGTCGAGCGGGCGCGACAGGCTGCGGTCGGGACGGCGACCGAGCGTGAGCTCGATGCGCGTGCCCGGCTGGATGGCGTCCAGCGGCGTCGTCCGTCCCACCAAGGCGGCGGCGAGCGCGGCGTCGGCGCGGCCGACGCCCGCGCGCTCCAGCACGCGGTCGAACGCGTCGCCGTCGCCCAGCGTCGCCGACAGCTCGACGCTGGGGCGCTCGGGCGCGTCGGCGAGCGGGCGGACGAGGTCGCCCGCCGCCATGCGCCGGCCGGTGCCGCCGCCCAGGCCCAGCGGGGCGATGGATTGGGCGCGCGCCTCGTCCCATTCCGACCCGGCGAGCGGGGCGGGGACGACGCCCGTGAGCGGGCGGTAGGCGGGGGCGAGCGCCCAAGTGGCGGCGCACAGCGCCGTGCAGGTGAGCAGCCCGCGCCACCAGTCGCGCGAGCCGATGTCCGCGCCGAGATCGGGCACCCAGTCGGTCCGGGCGGCGCGATGGCGCGCGCGGTCGAGCGCCGACGGCACGGGCGCGGGCGCGCGGCCGAACGGGCGGGGCGCGAACGACGCGCCCGACGCGCTTCCCGCGAACTCCAGGCCATGATCGTTGCGCAGGAACACGCGGGCGTATGGACTCCGTGCCGTGGCCGACCCCCGGCGCTGGCGGGGGCGTTGTGGGGGGCTGGGTGCTAAAGTCAAATTAACCGGATGCGCGCCCGCGCCGGGCGGTGGCGGGCGCGGGACGGGCGGCCCGACCCGCCGACCCCATTGCATCGCCGCCCGGGACCGACGATGTTCCCGCCCATGAACGCACGCGGATCGGCGGGGGAGTCGCGGGTGACCGCGGTGCTGGGGCCGACCAACACCGGCAAGACGCACCTGGCCGTCGAGCGGCTGTGCGGCCATTCGAGCGGGATCATCGGCTTTCCGCTCCGGCTGCTGGCGCGCGAGGTGTACGACCGGGTGGTCGCGATCAAGGGCCCCAAGCAGGTCGCGCTGATCACGGGCGAGGAGAAGATCCTGCCGCCCGACGCGCGCTGGTTCCTGTGCACCGCCGAATCGATGCCGCTGGAGCGCGAGGTGTCGTTCCTGGCGCTCGACGAGGCGCAGCTGGGCGCGGACCCGGAGCGCGGGCACGTGTTCACCGACCGGCTGCTCCGCGCGCGCGGGCGCGAGGAGACGATGATCCTGGGCAGCGAGGCGCTACGCCCGATGGTGCGCGCGCTGGTGCCGGACGCGGAGATCGTCGAGCGGCCGCGCTTCTCCACGCTGACCTATGCGGGCGCGCGCAAGATCAGCCGGTTGCCCAAGCGGTCGGCGATCGTCGCGTTCAGCGCGGAGGAGGTCTATGCGGTCGCCGAGATGCTGCGGCGCCTGCGCGGCGGCGCGGCGGTGGTGATGGGCGCGCTGTCCCCGCGCACCCGCAACGCGCAGGTGCAGATGTTCCAGGCGGGCGAGGTCGATTACCTCGTCGCCACCGACGCGATCGGCATGGGGCTGAACATGGACGTGGCGCATGTCGCGTTCGCGTCCCTCAACAAGTTCGACGGGCGGCGGCAGCGGCGGCTGACCGTCGCGGAGATGGCGCAGATCGCCGGGCGCGCGGGGCGGCACCAGCGCGACGGGACGTTCGGCGCGCTGGTGGAGGACGGGCCGGGCGCGTTCCTGCCTGAGGAGGTGCTGGCGGTCGAGGAGCACCGCTTTCCCCGGCTCGAGCGGATGTATTGGCGCAACGGCGAGCCCGATTTCTCCAGCATCGACGCGCTGATCGCGTCGCTGGAGCGCAAGCCCGAGCCGGGCGTGCTGCAGGCCGCGCCCGAGGCGATGGATCTGGCCGTGCTCAAGCGGCTGGCCGACGAGGACTGGGTGCGCGACCGGACGCGCGGGGCCGCGATGGTCAAGCGGCTGTGGGCGGCGTGCGGCGTGCCCGATTTCCGCAAAGTCGGCCTCGATCCCCATGCCCGCTTCGTGTCGCGGCTGTTCGGGCATCTGAGCGAGAAGCAGGGCCACCTGCCGCACCAATGGTTCGCCGACGAGATCGCCAGGCTGGACACGGTGGCGGGCGACGTCGAGACGATCGCCGGGCGGATCGCGGCGGCGCGCAGCTGGGCCTATATCGCGCACCGGGCGGACTGGCTGGCGGACCCCGCCCACTGGGCCGAGCGGACGCGCGGGCTGGAGGAGCGGTTGTCGGACGCGCTCCATGCCGGGCTGACGCAGCGCTTCGTCGACAAGCGCACGACCGCGCTGATCCGCCAGATCGGCGCGGATCTGAGTGTGCTGCCCGTCGTGGTCGGGCCCGAAGGCGAGGTGTCGGTCGAGGACCATCACCTGGGCCGCCTGGACGGGTTCCGCTTCACGGTCGCGCCCGACGCCAAGGCGACCGACAAGCGGCTGCTGCTCGCGGCCGCCGACAAGCGGCTGAAGGGCGAGCGCGACCGCCGGGGGCTCGCGCTGGCGGAGGCGGACGCGGCGGCGGTGACGCTCGGCGAGACGGGCGAGCTGCACTGGGGCGGGCACCGCGTCGCCGCCCTGGTGCCGGGACCGTCGCTCGCGCGGCCCAGGCTGCAGCTCGACCGCGATCTCGACTGCCTGGACAAGGCGCTCAAGGAACGCGTGCGGGCGCGTTTGGAGCGGTGGGTGGGCGAGCGGCTCAAGGCCAAGGCGGCGGTGCTGCCGCTGCTCGCCGACCTCGCGCGCGACGCGGCGGCGTCGCCGGGCCTGCGGGTCGTCGCGGGGACGCTGGAGGCGGCGGGCGGGATCGCCGCGCGCCTGGCCATGCGCGCGGCGGTGGACGCGCTGGAGCCCGCCGAGCGCAAGCGGCTGCGGCAGGTCGGCGTGACGATCGGGGCGCTGGACCTGTTCGATCCGCGGTTGCTGAAACCGGAGGCGGCGGGCGTGCGCGCGGTGCTGCTGGCGGTGCGCGGCGAGCCGGTGACGCCGGCCCCGGCGGGCGCGACGGTGCTGGCGCGCGGGGTTCCAGGCGCGTCCCTGTCGGCGGGGTTCCGGCCGCTCGGCAACCAGGCGGTGCGCGTCGATCTGGCCGAGCGGATCGCGCGGGCGGCGCACGACGCGCGGCAGGGGAGGGCGCCCTTCCTTCCCGACCCGGCGCTGTCGACGTCGATCGGGTTGGAGCCGGAGACGCTCGCGCGGCTGATGGCGGAGCTCGGCTTCCGCGCCGCCTCGCGCGGGACGGAGGCGGAGGCGGAGGACGCGCCGCCCGCGCCGCGCTGGGTCTGGCGGGGACGCCCGCCCGCCCGCGCCGCGCTGCCGCCGCCCGCGCCCGACAACGCCTTTGCCGCCCTGCAGGCCTGGGGACGCGAACGGCGTGGCTGAGGGCGCGATGCGGATCGACCGTTTCCTATGGTGGGTTCGGCTGACCAAGACCCGGAGCGCGGCGGCGACGATCGCGGAGGCGGGGCGGCTCCGGATCGATGGGCGCGTGATCGAGCGCGCGCATTGTCCCGTGCGCGTGGGGAACGTGCTGACCTACCCCGCGCACGGGGAAGTGCGCGTGGTGCGCGTCGAGGCGCTGCCCGCGCGGCGCGGGCCCGCCCCGGAGGCGCAGGGCTGTTACTCCGACCTGCTCGTGCCCAATCCGTCGGACAACGGTGAGAACGTCTCGCAACGAAACCGGAACGATTGACGGTGCGGGGAACGGGGCATAGCGGGGGAGCGTTGCCTTGCCTGACCATCCACGGAGCCGTGTGAGCCGATGACCTACGTCGTGACCGACGCCTGCCTGCGCTGCAAGTACATGGACTGCGTCGAGGTGTGTCCGGTGGACTGCTTCTACGAGGGCGAAGGAATGCTCGTCATCAACCCGTCCGAATGCATCGATTGCGGCGTGTGCGAACCCGAATGCCCGGCCGAGGCGATCCTGCCTGATACCGAAAACGGGCTGGAGCGCTGGCTGGAGCTGAACGCCACCTTCTCGGCGACGTGGCCCAACGTCACGCGCAAGACCGACCAGACGCCCGCCGACGCCGACGAGCATAAGGGTGAAAAGGGCAAGTACGAGCTGTATTTCTCGCCGGAGCCCGGCAAGGGCGATTGACGTCCGCGCCGGACCGGGCGCGGCGCTGGATTTTCGGGCCAAGTCGTGGTAACAAGGGTCAAGACGGACGCGATTTCGCGCGTCCGGTCGGAGTTCGACCCACCCTCTCCCCCGATCGCCGGCGTTTCAGCGGTTCGCCCGCTCCCTGACGCCCCTCGCGCGGGTTTGATCCGGAAAGGCCCGTGAATGGCTGCCAAGCCCCTGTTGTTCGATGTCGGTGATTACGTGGTGTACCCCAAGCACGGCGTGGGCCGTGTGATCGAGCTGCAACGCTCGGAGATCGCGGGGATGCAGCTGGAGCTGTACGTGCTCCGCTTCGAAAAGGAGCGCATGACGCTTCGCGTCCCCACCAACAAGG
>CAXTFF010000018.1:6838-14690 GCA_964243325.1 uncultured Sphingomonas sp. | reverse complement strand
CCCTGACATGGCAGCCGCGGTCGTCCCAAATTCACTTATGGCCTCAGTTGGTTCAGATGCACAATTGCAACCGGCGGAAGGACTCAACCTCATCTTACGCTGAAGACGGCTAAGTTACAGACCGTAGGCCGACCCAGACCAGTGAACGATCGACCCAAAGCCGGTCATTCAAGCTGGCCTCGTCGCATACCAAAAGTACCTCGATCGACAGCACCTACGTCAAGGCACAGCGCGCGGCGTTCGGCGCAAAAGGGGGCACTCGGCGCAAGCGATCGGCCGCTCGCGCGGTGGCTGGACCACCAAGGTCCATGCACTCACCGACGTCATCGGGCGCCCCTATGCGCTGATGCTGACGGCCGGCAATGTCAGCGATGTGAAAGCGGCACCCGCGCTTCTCGAACGCGCGGGGCGCATGCGCTACCTGCTCGGCGACAAAGGCTACGATGCAGACAGGCTGCGGCGCTCGCTGCGCGATGGAGGCGCTGTTCCGGTCATCCCGGGCCGGCGCAACCGCAAGCGCACCATCCGCTACGACAAGAACCGCTACCGCGGCCGCCACCTCGTCGAGAACGCCTCCTGCCTCAAGGACTTCCGCCGCGTCGCCACCCGCTACGACAAGCTCGCCGCCAACTTCCTGTCAGGCGTGGCGCTCGCAACCGCTGTCGCCTTCTGGCTGTGAACGAGTCTGAGCCCTAGGTCGAGGAGCGACTCCGAACGTCCGCCTTCCAGGCCGATCCTCGGCCCAGGATCACGCGCGACTTCCGGTGCGCGAGCAAGCTGGTCGGCGTCCAGCTCGAGGCTGCCATTCGCGAACAGATCGGCGTACCACTCCTTCGCATCGCGCCATGCCTGCGATCCGGCTGGGTAGAATGTCCCAGCCTCAAGATTGCGAGGCGCAACGGCGGCCGTGCCCAACCCGTTGAGCGAAGCGTTGCACGATCCGACGACGGCCCCGGCCGCCGATATGAAGACTTTGGCGTGAAGGCCGTCGCATACTCTCAGTCGCGGGTTCTCCGGAGCGCCCAGCTTGGTGAGCGCCGTCTGCGAGTTGCAGCCCATCGCGATGTCGCACACGATCCGAACGCCGCTTCCCTCCCAATGCGGAAATAGCGCGGTGCGTATGTCGCGCCCCCAGAACGCCACGGCACAGTCGACCTCGCGCTCGGCGCAGATCGTCCGGACGCGGTCGGCGAGTTGACGGCCGACCAGGAACTCCGCTTCCATGTCCTCATCTCCCCATCGGCCGTTTCCATATCGCTTGTACCATCATCAAGGTGCGGCGGGGACCGCCGCCGCCTGCACCGCCATTCCCCGCTCGTACCGCTTGAACCAGGCCAGGATCGCCCGCGCCTTGGCCCCCGACTGCGACGGTCGCGCCGCCAGCCCGCCGTGGCTGGCGCCGGGCACCTTGATCAGCGCGGTCGGCACGCCGCGAAGCTGGAGCGCGGTGTAATATTGCTCCGCCTCGCTGACGGGGGTGCGGTAATCCTCCGTACCCACCACCACCAGGGTCGGCGTGGTTACGTTACCGACCAGCGACAGCGGCGAGCGCGCCCAGTAGGCCTGCGGGTCCTCCCACGGGAACTTGCCGAACCAATAGCGCGAGAAATAGGTCGGGTTGTCGGCGACCAGCACCTGGCTCGTCATGTTGACGACCGGCTTCTGCGCGGCCGCCGCCTTGAAGCGGTTAGTCTTGCCGACGATCCAACTCGTCAGCACGCCGCCGCCCGACCCGCCCGTCACGAACAGCCGGTCGGGATCGGCCACCCCCGACGCGATGACCGCATCGACCGCGCTGAGGAGGTCGGCGTAATCGTCGCCGGGGTACTTGTGATGGATCAGGTTGGCGAACTCCGCGCCGTAGCTCGTCGACCCGCGCGGGTTCACCGACAGCACCGCGTAACCGTCCGCGGCGTAGAGCTGGTCGTCCGTCGAGAAATGGGGACCGTAGGCGGCGTGCGGCCCGCCGTGGATCTCCAGGATCAACGGCACGCGCGCACCCGGGGCGTACCCCGGCGGCAGCGTCAGCCACCCGTCGATCTCCCGCCCGTCATGGCTCGACTTGGCCGACACGCGCCGGACCTCGCCCATCCGCTTGCCCGCGCGAAGCGAGTCGTTCAGCCGCGTCAGCATCCGCCGGGTCGTCCCCCGCGCCAGCCCGATATCGGCCGGCGCCGACGCGTCGCCGCCGGTGAACGCGACCGCGCCGTCCCTCGCCACCGAGAACTCGCCCCCCGAATAGGGCCGGTCGAGCGCCGCGCCCGTCAGCCCCTGCGCCACCGTGCGCACCGCGCCGTCCAGCCCGACCCGCGCCACCTTCACCTCGCCCCGGTCGGCATAGGACACGTACACGCTCCGCCCGTCGGCCGCCCAGACCGGCCGCTCGACGCTGCGGTCGAGCGCAATCGTGAGCGCGCGCGGGGCGGAGCCGTCGCGGTTCATCACGTACAGCACGACATTGTGGTAGCCAAAGCCCCGGTCGTCGAATCCCGTATAGGCGATCCGCGCGCCGTCGGGCGACGCGACCGGCTCGCCGTCCGGCCCCTTGCGCGCCGTCAGCGTCCGGATCGCGCCGGTCGCGGCGTCGAGCGCATGCACCTCGGACTCCTGCGCGTTGCGCTCCCAGCCGGGCGTTCGGTCGGCGGAGAAGTAGATGGTCGCGCCGTCGGGCGACCAGGATAGCGGGCCCTCGTCATGATATCGCCCGAACGTCAGCTGCCGCGCCGCGCCGCCCTCGGCGGGCACGACGAAGATCTTGGGAGCCCCGGGTTTCAGCACGCCTTGCCCGTCCGACCGGAACGTCACCCGGTCGATGACCTGCAGCGGCTCCGCCCATTTCGCGCCCTCGGGCTTGGGCTCGGCCGCGCCCAGCTTGGTTCCCTCGTCGGGCACGAACAAGGTGTAGGCGATCCGCCGCCCGTCGGGCGACCAGGACAGCGAGCCGGGCGTGTCGGGCAGGTTGGTCACGCGCGCGGTCGCGCCGCCCTCCATCCAGCGCACGAACAGCTGCGCCGATCCGCCTTCGGTGGCCGAGACGTAGGCCAGCCGCCGCCCGTCGGGCGACCAGCGCGGCGACGTGTGCGCGCCCGGCCCCGCGACCAGCGGGGTATGCGCGCCCGTGCGCGTGTCGATCAGCCAGATGCTCGGGACGGCGCGGTCGGTCATCGGGTCGTTCTGCCGCCGGACATAGGCGACGTACCGTCCGTCCGGGCTGATCCTGGGATCGGTCGCCACCTCCAGCCCGAACAGGTCGCGCGGGGCGAACCGCGCGGACGGAGCGGGGTCCGGTCGCGCCCCCGAAGGCGCGGCCGCCAGCGCCAGCACCGCCGCGATCGACACCCGCTTGCCCATCCGACGCTCCCCCCGTGATCCACCCGCATCATCGCCGACCGAGGGAGCGCCGTCCAGCCTCGGCCATAGGTCCGATCCGGGCCTACTCGCGATCGGAGCCGGCCCGCATAGGTCAGGTTCTTCTGGTTCTACGGCCTGACCGCGATCCGGTACAGCTCCGTCTTCAGCCGCGGCCCGTTCGCCGGCTTGAACCAGGCCGAATCCTGGATGTGCGACGCCGTGACGTATAGCGACCCGTCGGGTCCTTCGGCCAGGCTGTCGGGCCAGCGCAGCCGCCGGTCGGTGACGAACGGCCGCATGACCCCGTCCGCCCCCCGCACCCTGACCGCGTACTCCTCGGGCGCGGTCGAATAGAACCGGCCCGCCTTGCTCCACCAGATCGCGTCGGCGACCCGGTTCCCGCCGACCCGCTCCACCGCCCGCTCGATCGCATAGGGGCTGGCGGTCGGGTCGGTCAGCACGGCCACGGGCACCCGGTACAGCGTCCGGCCGGTCAGCGCCTGGTAGTGGACATACCCGTCGGGCGACACCGCGATCCCGTCCGACGCGAATTCGGGCCCGCGCCCGTCGGGCCGCCGCAGCGGCTTGCCGTCCAGCGTGACGGTGACGTCCTTCTCGATCTGCGTGCTGGGATGCCCGTCCAGCACGCGGCGCGCCGTCCCGCTCGCCAGGTCGACCACGATCAACGCCCCTTGCGCCCCCGAGTCGGTCAGGAACGCGTGCCGTCCGTCGGCCGAGAAGCGCACGTCGTTCATGTAGCTCGCGGCCGGGGCGACATACTCGTCGAACCGGATCACCTGGACGACCCGGTCGGTCGCCAGGTCGATCTTGATGAGCTTGGCCGCGCCGGGCACGACCTTCTCCGCGTTGGGGGCGCCCGGATCGACCACCCACAATCCGCCGCGCCCGTCGGCGACCACGCTCTGCACGCACACGAAATGCGCGGCCGGATCGAGCCCGTTCTTGTTCGCGTTGCGCCACCCGTTCCACCGCGCGTCCGGATAAGGCCTGGTCGACCCGTTCGGCAGCACCTCGGCGACGGATGTGGGCACGTCGTTCGTCCAGCGCGGGAAGTTGACGAAGGTCCGGCCCGTCTCGCTGACGGCGACGCCCGTCACCTGGTCGGGAAAGGACGCCACCAGCTGCGGCCGTCCGCCCTGCTGCGCGCCCGCGGAGACGGCAAGCGCGAGCGCCGCGCCGCCGATGAGAAGTGTGAACCGCATCCGATCGTCTCCCTGTTCCGTCACGAACGGGGCAAAGCGCGAAGGACTGGGGCGGTTCCGCCCACGCCGACCCGTCAGGGCTTGGACGTGCCGTCCTGGCCATGGTCGTGCGCGCGCTGGCGCAGCATCGCCATGGTCGCGGGCGGAACCACCATGCCCGCCGCGCGCATCGCCGGGGTGGGCCATTCGCCCGCCAGCACCTTGACCAACACTTCGTTCGGGGACGGGGGCGGCCAGGGCAGGCCGGGCCGTCGCGCACCCGCCTTCAGCCGCTCGAACGCCGCGTCCTCGGTCGCCTCGTTCAGGACGCGCGGCCGGAACAGCGCATGGACGGGCATGAAGCCGCCCATCGACACGCGCCACAGCGGCGCGCCCGCCCGGACCAGCTCCTCGGCGATCGCGAACGATTCCATGTTCACCGCCGTCTCGAGATGTCCGCTCCCGAACTGGTCGGTCCATCCGAGGTCCAGCCCGTGCCGCACCAGCATCATCGCGCCACCTAGCTGTCCGGCGGCCGTGACGTCGCGGAAGACGTCCAGGCCGCCGGATTTTTGCGGGTCCGGTGACGCCCCGGCGCGCAGCAGCAGCTCGGCCATGTCCGGCTCGTCGGCGAGCAACGCCCAACTCAGCGCACGGCCGCGCTCGACGCCTTGCGGCGACACGCCCGCGCGCAGCAGGGCGGCCAGCATCTCGCCGTCGCAATTCGTCACCGCCAGCGTCAGCAGGTCACCCTCCTGCCCGGCGGGCCGATCGCCCCGGCGGTCATAGTCCACGGTAAGTCCGACCAGGCGCGGGTCGCCGGCGAGCATGGTGGTCACGGCCGTCCGGTCGCCGTCCATGAGCGCGTCATACAACCGCCGCCCCGCCTCGCCGTGGGTCAGGTTGGGCCGGACCAGCTCGGGTTTGGGGAACAGATAGCCGGGACGTCCGGAAAAGCATCTCGGCGGCATCGCGCAGCCCTGTGTTGAAGCGCCGACCGCCAGCCCGGCCAGAAGGATGGAGCTGATGCGCCAAGTCGACATCCGCCGCCGCGTATCCTGGCCCACGGCCGGCGACCAGCCTCTATCGCGCCCGCAATCCCGACATGACCCAATCCATGCCGTGCCGGTTCAGCGCGTTGTCGTTCCAGAACCGCTTGCCCGACGGCAATACCGCATCAAGGACGACGCGGGTGCCGTATGCCTCGGGCGCGTCGATCCAATGGTCGAGATCGCCGGTCAGCAACGCGCCGACCACCCGGTCGCCCCCGTCCTGCAACGCCGACAGGATCTCGCCGCGTACGAAGTAGGCCTTGATGTCGGGCACGGCACGGCCCGATGCTCCACGTATGGCATTCGCTTGGGCGACCGTGGCGTCGCTCAGGCCAGCGGCGTTGAAGGTCACCACGCGCGAGCCTGCGGCCAGTCCGGCCGCCGAAGCAAGGCCGCCGCCTAGCGAGTGCCCGGTGAAGGTGACGTTCGTCGCACCGGATTGCGCGACTTGACGGCCGACTTCGAGGGCTCGCCTGTAATGGCCGGTATTCAAGCCAACGGACTGACGGACGTTGGCGACCCAGTCGCCACGTTCGGCACTGCCCCGAAACGCGATCACGACTTGGGCGGTCTTGCCCGTGCCGTTGACGTACGCGCGCGCCGAATAGCCGTCCGAGCGCTGAGCGAGGAACACTGGATCGACGCCGATCCGCGCCAATTCGGCGTTGGTCGCGACGCGGTACCCGGCGGGCGGCGCGGCCGGGTCGAGATACACGTGCTGCGCCAACTTGGCGAGCGCGACCAGGTCCGCCGTCGCCTGGGCGGGCCCGCGCGCCGCGGCGGCAGGCGCGGCCGTCAGGGTCGCGGCCGCAGGCGCGGCGATGGCTGCCCAGGCGAAGCGCTCGCGCCCCGCCACCGCCGCCTGCGCGGCGATCAGATCGAGCCCGGGATCGCCGAACGCGTCGACCAAGCGCGAGGTCGTCGGCGCTACGGGGTCGAATCGGGTGATCTGCATCGGGTGCTCCTAGCTCCGGTCCGGCAACCTAAACCGAACGCAAGCCCCCTGTCCCTCCGCGAAACGTGTAGATCCGTCGCCTTTTCCACTCGTTTCGCGGAGCCCGCTCACGACTCCGCCCACAGGTTGGCGAGCGCCGCCTGCGGCAGGTCGACGCGCGTCATCGGCACGAAGCTGCCGTTGGGCCCGCACTGCGCGTACGGCGCGCCCGCCGCGACCACGCGCAGCTCGTCGCCCGCCGCCTGGAGGACGGGGACGACGGGCGCGGCGGGCTGCAGGACGGCGGCGGGTCGGACGGCCCGGCGGCGGCCGCGGCTGGACACGGTGGGCTCGGATGCGACGGTCGGCGCGCCGCCCGCGCCCAGCATCAGCGTGGCGGGGTCGTAGACCAGCCCGGTCGCGCGCAGCCGGCAGTCGCCCAGCGCCGCGCCCTTGGCCTCGATCCGCCCGTCCGCGCCCACGCGCAGCAGCATCCGCGCCTGCGCCGAATCGAGCACTACGGGGCCGATCCGCTGGAACAGCTCCGACCGGATGAACTCGGGCGTCAGCGGCGCGTCCGACGAGATGAACAGCGCCACGCTGTCCGCCCTGACCCAGCCCGGCGCGCCCGCCGCGCGCGCCAGCGCGTCGCGCCGGCCGCGGTAGGCGTTCAGCAGGCAGGGCGCGATCTCGTCCTCCTCCCGGGTCCCGCACGCGTCGCGCTCGGCGATCCAGGCGGCGCGCGCGGCCATGTCAATCGTCGCGAGCCGGGCGGTCCGGACGGCGGCGCGGCGCGTCGTCGGGGCGCCGCCCGCGCCCGCGCCCGGAATCGCAGCGCCCAGTTCCAGCTGCGCGACCGCGCGGTCCAGGCGGCGGAGCTCGCTCGACGGCGCGGTGCAGATCGTGCGCTGAACGGGCGTCTGCGCGGCGGCGCAGTTGAACGACGCTCCGCCCGCAGCCGCCCCGCCCCCAAACGCGCGCTGCATCCGCGCGAGTTCGGCGGGCAGGAAGATGGCGGCGTTCCTGCGGCTGCGCACGATAAGCGGCCCCGCGACCTTGGCGCCCTTGAACCGGCCCAGATGCTCCAGCCCGACCTCCGTCTGGTCGAGCACCGCGCCGCTCGCGTCTACGTCGGGAAAGTAGAACGGCCAGAAGCTCGCCTTGGTCAGGTCCGCCCCCTTGAGCGACAATCCCGTCCGGTCGAGCGGACAGCCGTCGACCGAGGTCAGCCCGCATTCGGCGCGGAAGCCGACCAGCACCGCGCCATCGAGCTTGAGCCCGTTCATCGACCCCTTCCATCCGCCATCGAGGCG
>CAXTFF010000018.1:0-6828 GCA_964243325.1 uncultured Sphingomonas sp. | reverse complement strand
GCTGAGATCCGCGCCCGTCGCGTCGACCTGCGCCAGCGTCGAATCGCGCAGCAGCGACCAGGGCAGCTTGGCGCCTACGAACTTCGCGCCCGTCAGGTCGCTGTCGATGAAGCCGATGCCGGTGCCCTTGAACCCCGACCAGTCGGTCAGTCCCAGCTTGGCGCTCAGGAAGCAGATGTCGTGGAACTTGCGCTTGCCAAGCTTCTGGCCGGAAAAGTCAGCGCCGTTCACGAACATCACGCCGGTGGCCGTACGCCGCAACCGCGCGAGGTCGCGCCCGGATTTCAGCGTCCGCCCGTCGATGACCCCGGCCGGCAGCGTCGTCGAGCCGAGCGCGGGCGCGTTGGCCAGGCACGAGGCGGGCGGCGGGGCCGGCGCCGGAAACAGGTCGCCGCCGAGCGGGGCGGCGGCGGGCGGAAGCTGAGCGGCGAGAAGCGCGAGCGCGAGGCTGGAAAGCAAGGATCGTCTCCGGAGAACAGGTCGCGCCGACTGTCCCGGTCCGCCTCACTACCGTCAAGCGATGCACGGTCCCCGGACGGGACGGCGTCAGTCGAGCGGGTGGAACAGTAAGCCCGCGACCCCGCCCAACTGGCGCATCCCGTCCAGCTCCAGCCGGACCACCGCGCTGTTCAGGTGCGATCGCACGGTGGTCTCGTTGATGCCCAGCAGCATGCCGATATCGGCGTTGGACCGTCCCCAGCCCAGCAGCCGCATCGACGCCGCCTCCGTGCGCGTCAGCGTCCGCAAGCCCGCGACCAGCGACAGCGGCACGCGCGCCGCGTCGACCAGGAACTCGCCCACGCGCACGTCCGGCCGCTTCTGGTCGGCCTGCTCCGTGCGGCGCAGCAGCTCGATCAGCCGGACGAGCTCGGTCGGATCGGACACGCCCTCGCCGGGGCGCGGTGCGGGGGCGGGGTCGCGGTTCACCGCGCCTGCCCTGGCTGCCCGACGCGGCGCAGGACCGCGTCGCTTACGCTCTGGCGGCTCGACAGATCGTGCAGCACCGCGTCGGCCATCAGCGGCAGCAGCATGGCGAGCACCAGGGCGGCGGCGGCCGCCTTGATCGGCATGGACAGCGCGAACACGTTGAACGACTGCGCGAAGCGGTTGAGCAGCCCCATCCCCGCGTCGATGACGTACAGGATCAGGATCACCGGGGATGAGAAGATGAAGGCGAGCGTGAACAGTCGTCCGAACTCCCCCTCGAACAGCCGCACCGCCTCCGGATCGAACCGCAAGGGTCCAGGCCCGAGCGGCCAGACCGTGTAGCTGAGCATCACCGTTCCCACGAGCAGCGTGATCCCGCCCGCCGACACGAACAGCACCTGCGCGAAGCGGCTGAGCAGCGTCGCGGTGATCGATTCCTGTGTTCCCGTCAGCGGGTCGATCAGCTGGCCCACCGTCGCGCCGACCTTGGTGTCGATGATCTCGCCCGCCGCCGCCATCGCCCAGATCACCGTACCGAAGAAGAAGCCGATCGTCAGGCCCGCCGCTGCCTCCTTGGCGTACAGCCACAGCCAGTCGACCGCGCCGAGCCCCGCGGTCGTGAAGCCGAGCGGCATCGACAAGGCGATCAGCCCGAACGCGACGATGATCGAATTGCGCACGGTCGCCGGGATCACCTGGGGCGAGAAGATCGGCACCATCACGAACGCGAAGCCGAACCGCGCGGCCGATACGCCCACCGTCAACGCCTGCTCGGTCCACGGCGCGATCGCGGCGAGGGCGGGCGCGGCGCTCGCGCTCACCGGACCATTCCCGAAAAGCCCGAAAAGATATTGTCGCCGAACTGGAGCAGGCTCCCCGCGACGAGCGAGGCGGTCAGGAAAATGGTGAGCACGATCGCAAAGAACTTGAGAGTGTACTGGAGCGTCTGCTCCTGCAACTGCGTCGCCGCCTGGATCACCGCTACGAGCAGCCCGACGACCGACGCGGCGATGATCGGCGGTGCGGACAGCAGCAGCACCAGCCATAGCGCCTGGATCGTGATCGAGACGACGTCGCCCGTCATGGCGCCTCACGCATAGGATAGGACCAGCCCGTGGCTGAGCTTCACCCAACCGTCGATGAGTACGAACAGCAGTATCTTGAAGGGCA
Organism: uncultured Sphingomonas sp.; assembly: GCA_964243325.1. Taxonomy (GTDB): domain Bacteria; phylum Pseudomonadota; class Alphaproteobacteria; order Sphingomonadales; family Sphingomonadaceae; genus Sphingomonas. The sequence goes on along the minus strand of CAXTFF010000018.1, from coordinate 4,731 downwards.
ACGAGATCGTTACAGGCGACAGCATCATCATGCCCATGGCGAGCAGGATATTCGATATCACCATGTCGATCACTAGGAACGGCAGAAAGATGAGGAACCCGATCTGGAACGCGATCCTGAGTTCCTTTACGACGAAGGCGGGGATGACGACGATGAAGTCGCGGTCGGTCACGTCGCCCGCGCGGTCCGGCCCGCCGATCCGCCGCTGAGTGCCGAGGAAGAAGGCGCGCTCGCGAGGATCGCTGTGCTTCAGCAGAAACGTGCGCAAAGGCTCCTTGGCGCGGTCGGCAGTGGCGAAGATGGCGTCGGTGCCCTCCAGCGACTGCACGGGTCGCTCGTCGCCGGGCATCGTCGCCGACCGGGTCATCCCGGCGGCGGCCGACATGTCGGTCATAGTCGGGTACATGACGTACACCGTCAGGATCAGCGCCAGCCCGTTGAGGACGACGTTGGGCGGCACCTGCTGCAGCCCGAGCGCATTCCGGAGCAGGCTCAACACCACGACGATCTTGGTGAAGGACGTGACCATCACCGCGAAAAAGGGGGCGAGCGCCAGCAGGATGACGGTGACGAGCGCCGATCCGGGGGTGAAGGAGGACATGTCCATCAGCCGTCCTCCGTCGGGACGGACAGGGGGGCGGGGGCGCTGCCCGCGGCGCGATCGATCAGCACGGCGTAGCGATCGCCCAGCCGCACCAGTTCGCCGGTCGCCAACGCCCGCCCGCCGACCGACAGCTCGACCGCGAGCCCGGCGGTGAGCACGCCGAGCGCGAGCGTGCCGCCCTTGCGGAGCGCGGCCAGCTCCTCCAGCGTCGCGGACGCACTGGGCAGCGTGATCTCGACGGGCACGCGGAACGCGCGCAGTTGATCCAGCCCGGGGAGTTCGCCGTCGCTCAATGCGGTGTTCCTATCCGATACCCGTGAAGTCAGCGCGCCGGTGTCGGGGTGGAACACCGCGGCGAGATCACCCGCCGGACCGGCGGACAGCGTCGCGGGCCAGGGCGCGGGCGCGAGCAGGACGAGGTCGCCCGGCGCGAGCGCGCCCGCATCCTCGACCGACAGTTGCACGGCCGCGATGCCGACGCGGCAGGGCAGGGGAACCTTGGCCAGCCGATCGCCCGTCGTCTGCGCGGTCGCGTCGAGCGCCGCCGCCAGCGCAGGCGAGACCGCAAGCGCGAGCCGCGCGGCCGGCTCGCCGTTGCGGCTCGCCTCGATCGCGATCACCAGCGCGTCGATCGGCGGCGCGGTGCTCGTCGACTCGGGCTCGATCACCCAGCCCGTGTGCACCTCGATCAGGTCGAGCAGCGGCTCCAGCCGGTCGAGCGCATGCACCAGAGCGTCCACGCGGTCGGGATGGGCGGCGATCCGCTCCCCCCCGATCGTGTCGATCCGGAGCGACGGTCCGTTCGCGCTCTGGAACCAGCATCCCGGCCCCGCGACCTGCTCGATACGCGCACGAAGGCGGGTCCCGTCGCCACCGACCGTCGCCAGCAGCGCGGCCAGGCTTTCGAGCGCGGCCTGCCGCTCGGGATCGAGAGTCGGAAGCGGCGGCGGACCGATCCCCGCGTCTGCGCTCACCATGACGGGCCCGGCCGCGGCGTGGAGTTCGGCGCGCGCGCGGCGGGCGGCGCGATCTCGACCGCCGCGCCGCCCGCGTCCCAGCGCGACAGCAACGTCACCCCGCCCGCACCGATCCCCAGCAGCATCGTCTCCGCGCCCACCTCTATCAGCACCACCCGCTCGCGCTGGCCGAGCGGCAGCGCGCGGACGAAGCGTAGCGGTCGGCCGTTGCCCGCCCCTGCCTCGCGTGCGCCCAGCGAGCGGTCCTGCCACTTGCGAAGCCCGTAGATCGCCACCCAGGCGAGCCCGAGCACCAGCGCGAGCGACAGCACCAAAGCGACGATCGACGAGACGACGGCACCCACGCCCATCCTAGTGCGCCCCCGCCGCGACGGAGCGGGGAGCCGCGTCGAGGTCCTGCGTCATGGGCGCCTGGCCGTCGCGCGCGCGCTTGGCCCACAGGATCACCTCGGCGACCGCGTCGAACATGTCTTCGGGCACGATCCCGCCCACTTCGCCGCGCGCCCAGAGCGCGCGCGCGGCGGCGACGTTGCGGATCACGGGCACCCGCGCCTCCTCGGCGGCCGCGCGCATGGCGGCGGCGAGCGGGCCCTGACCCTTGGCGGCGACTACCGGCACGGGGCAGCTTTCCGCGTCGTAATCGAGCGCGATGGCGATGTGCGTCGGGTTGACGAGCAGCGCCGACGCGCCGCGCGCGGCCTGGACGCCGTCGCCGCTCGCCCATTCGCGGTGCAGCTCGCGCCGGTTCGCCTTGACGTGCGGGTCGCCCTCGTCGCTTTTGTGCTCCTGCTTGATGTCGCGGCGGCTCATCTTCATTTTCTTGATGAAGCTGTGCTTGGACCAGATCCGGTCGACCACCGCAACCGCCAGGAATGCCGCCACCGTCCAGCCGAGCAGGCGCACGGTTACCGATACCGTCAGCGCCAGGCTCTGCTCGGCTGCGGCCGAGCCCATCCCGGCACCGTCCATCGTCGTCCAGCCCGCGGTCGTGAGCAGCCCGCCCAGCTCGGGCAGCATCGCGACGATCGCCGCCCAAGTCACCGTCACCAGGATCGCCGCCTTGGCGAGCGACTTGGCGAGCTCCACCAGCCCGTCCATCCCGAACATGCGCTTTAGCCCCTCGACCGGGTTCATCTTGTCGAGCGAAGGTTTCAGCTTCTCGCCGGTCATCACCGGGCCGATCTGGAGACTGTCGGCGAGCAGCCCGATCGCGGCGACCGGTGCCAGCAGCATCGCGGTCGCGACGAGCAGCAGCTCAGTCGCGCGCCAGCCCAGATCGACCACCGCTGCGCCGAAATCGGTGGTGGTGGAGGCCGTCACGGTCAGTTCGGTGAACTCGGCGAAGCGGCGGCCGAGCCCGCCCGCGGCAAACAGCAGCAGGAGCAGCCAGGCGAGCGCCACGACCGCCGCGCCCAGCTCCTTGGAGCGCGCGACGTCGCCCTTGTCGCGCGCGTCGCGCAGCTTCTTGGGAGTCGGCAGCTCGGTCTTGTCGCCGCCGTCCTTGCCGTTGCTCAAACGCCCATCCCCATCGTCGCGCCGCCGCCACCGACCTTATGCGGATCGGCGGCGGCGGCGACGCGTCGGCGATGCGGAGGACCCGCATCGCGGTGGATCGCCAAAGGGCATTTCGGCGGCCCGGGTTCACAGGAGGCGGTACGGGCAGAACCCGTGGGTTCCGTAACGTCTCGATTACGCACGGCCCTGATCGTCCGAGGCGACGAACCGTGTCAACATCAGGGCGCGACGGATCGTGGGTAATGCGCGTCAAAACGAGACAGTCATTGGATTGCAATAAGATGGCGAACGAAAACAGTGGGTTAATTTGTGTGAGCAGGCTTGCGCCGTCGGTCCGTCCCGTTATTCTGAACACAAGCTAAACGGCCGGGCATGGCCGAGTGGTGGCAGGACCCGGTGAGCGCTCCCACGGCGGGAGTCGACGCGGGAGAATGACACGATGCGTCCGTCAAAGGGTGGTTGCCAAGTCCGCGCGCTGTTGGGTGCGTTCGGCATGGTCGTCGGGCTGACGATGCCGGGGGCCGTGCAGGCGAAAGATCGCCCGCCGCTGCCGTATCCGTTGGCCTGCCCGATCGACGCGCCCGTGCGCGTGGCGAGCGATTCGACGCTCAGCCGCTACACCGCGCTCGACGGCTGTCCGCTCGACCGCGTCATCGCCTCGTCCTACGAAGGTCCCGCCCCGGTCCGCACGCCCGTCGAGATCACCCCGGCCGCCGACCATTCGCTGCGCATGGTGCGCGCCGATCGCCGCAGGAAGGGCCGCGTCGGCGACACGACCGTCGAGACCGCCCGCCTCGCCGGATCGGGTACGCGCGTCGTGCGGATCGTGCCGGTGCTGCCCGACCCGCCGCCCATGATCGCAGTGGAGCCGGCGATGATCACCGCCGGGCTGACCGCGCCGGTCGGCGACTTCGCCCCGATCGCCGCGACGGGCGGGGACGCGATGATCCTGGGCCTGCGCCCGGCGACGGCGACCACCTACGACGGCATGATCGCCGTCGCCGCGGCGCGCCACCGCGTCGATCCGCTGATGCTTCATTCAGTGATCCGGCAGGAATCGGGATATCGCTCGCAGGTCGTCAGCAACGCCGGCGCGCGCGGGCTGATGCAGATCATGCCCGCGACCGGCGTCGGGCTCGGCGTCGCCCGGTCGTCCTATCTGATGGACCCGGCCACCAACATCGACGCGGGCGCGCGGCTGCTCCGGCGGTTGTGGGACAAGTTCGGCGGCCGGTTCGACCTGGTGCTCGCCGCCTACAATGCGGGCGAGGGCGCGGTCCGCCGCTTCGGCATGACGGTGCCGCCCTATGCGGAGACGCGCAACTACGTGGCGCGCGTCCAGGGCATCTACCGCGGCCTGGCGGTCGGCGCCGGCGTGCTGGCGCGCTGAGCGGTGGCCGCGGCCGTTCCCAAGATCACCGGCCGCCTGCGCGTGGCCGACGCGCTGCTGATCGGCATCGTCGCGTCGGTGATCGCGCTGTTCATCCTGCCGATTCCGCCGGTCGTCCTGGACATGCTGATCGCGGTCAACATGGTGCTTGGCCTGTTGTTGCTGCTGAGCGTCCTCTACGTCGCCACGCCGCTCGACTTCTCGACCTTCCCCAGCGTGCTGCTGCTGACCACCCTGTTCCGGCT
>CAXTFF010000017.1:3280-15017 GCA_964243325.1 uncultured Sphingomonas sp. | reverse complement strand
CGTAGAACCGCGCCACCCCGTCGCGGTCGTCGATCATCACCTCGACCCCGCCGACATCCAGCTCCAGCGCGCGCGCCACCGCCTCCGCCGCCTCGCGCAGCTCGGCCGCGGGCTCGACCGCCCTCATGCTGATCCCCGACCCCTCGACGCACGCGTCCGCCGGGCACAGGTCGAACGCCCCCCCGCCCGCGACCTCGATCGCATACAGGTGCCGCCGGTCGAGCGTCTCCAGCCGCGTGATCACCCCATCCCGCGCGGGCACGTAATCCTGCACCAGCAGCACCCCGTCGATGCTCCGGGGCAGATCGCCAGCCGCGACCACCGCGCGCAGTTCGGACGCGTTGTCGAACCGGACGATCCCCGCCCCCGACCCGCCGATGTTCGCCTTCACGACCAGCGGGAAGCCGACCTCGCCTGCCGCCGCCGCCACATCCGCCGCGCGGTGGACGACCCGCGTCTCCGGAATGGCGAGCCCCAGCCCCGCCAGCAGCGACAGCTGCCGCGCCTTGGACGCGTCGATGCTCAGCACGTCGGCCCCGTTCACCACCCGCGCGCCCGTCCGCCGCAGGTGGTCGAGCAGAGCCGCGCCGTGGAAGATCGGATGCTCGCCCGCCCGCAGGAAGCTCGACATGGCGATCCGGTTGAACGCGACACGCGCCGGGCGGGCCAGGTCGGCCGGGTTCCACCCGCCGTCCGGCCGGACCGCGAGATAGTCCACCCCCCGCGCGTCGAGCGCGGCGAAGAGCGGCCGGAACCAGTCGGGGTGCTCGTACAGGATCAGCAGGTCGCGCATCGCGTCCCTCTGGCACCGCCCGCGCCCCGCCGCCACCCCGCCGCGCTTGGCCGCGACGAAGCTACGCTTGACGGAACGGCGCGACGGCGACGCGGGTTACATGTCGGCGATCAAGGAGACGGGCCCATGAGCACCAGCAAGCACGAGAAATCCGAGGGCGAAGGCCCGTTCACCAGCGACCTCGACCGCGATCCCGGCATCGGCCAATCGGGCGGCGCGTTCGCGACGGGCGAGGACCCGGACGAGCTGATGGCCGACAATACGGAGGAAGGCGACGTGGAGAACGGGGCCGGCCCGAACGGCGAGGCGATCGAGGGCGATCTGGGCCGGACGAACGAGTAGCTCAGCCGCGCCGGCCAAGCACCCCCCGCACCGCGTCCAGGTCGGCGGGCTTGTCGACGTCGACCGCCGCCAGCCCCGCCGGGCTGGCCACGGCGGCCGCGCGGACGCCCGCCAGCTCCCCCAACCGCTCCACCGCGCGCGCCAATGTCAGCCGTCCGCGTAGATAGGCGAACAGTGTCGGCAAGCCGAAGCGCCGGACGATCCGCCAGGGCCGCTTGCGGTCCGCCTCGACCAGCCGCCACAGGTCGATCGCGCCCGCCGCCCCCGGAGTGGCGAGCAGGAACAGGTTGCACCCGGACCAGTCCCCGTCCGCGAACCGCAGCCAAGTCCGCCGCGTCCCGGGCAGCGCCGCCTCCACCACGTCGCGCCTCGCGAGCAGCACCGCCACATCCGCCCCGGCCGGCACGTCGGTGACGAAACGCCGGACCCACCCGGCCTCCAGCAACGCATGGTCGGCGGTGGTGACGAGCAGCGGCGCGCCGAGCGCCTTCAGCGCCTCCGCGACGCTGGCGCTCGGGCCGGGGGCGGACGGCAGCACGCGGCATCCCAGCCGCTCCGCCTCGGCCGCGACCTCCACCTCGTTCGTCGACACGGCGATCGGCGCGCAGCCAGCCTCGGCCAGCGCACCGGCGACGCGCGCCAGCAGCGTATCGCCGCCAAGCTCGATCAGCGCCTTGTGCGCCACCCCCGCATAGGCCGCGACAGGATCGACGCCCCCGCGCGACCCGGCCAGGATCACCGCGTTCACCTGGCCCGCGCCCGCCAGACGCGCCACAGCACGCCGGGCGCGGCCAGCAGCGGATGCCGCTCGCGCCACGGGGTGAGCGCGACGGGCACGCCCGTGTGCCGCTCGATCTTCCAGGCCCCGTACCGCGCCGCGCCGTCGAAGGTGAAGGCGGCTCGGGCGAGCCGGAGCAGGTTCAGCGGCTTGCCCGCGCGGCGGCGGCGGCTCCAGGCGCGGCGCAGCGCCGCACGGTCCGCGGACGGCAGCGCGGGGATGAGCGTGGCTCCCTCGGTGGTGGACGCGATCCCACCCGCCTCCCACGCAAGCGGCAGCAGCCCGGCATACCGCTCGGGATCGTGCGCCACGATCTCGTCGCCCCGTCCCCGCCGCTCCACGCGGAACTCGGCGGCGTAGGTCTCGGCGAACAGCGCCCGCCAATAATCCACGGCTCCGCCCCGCTCCGGCCCGAGCGCGGCGGCGAAGCGCGCCGCCGACACCGCCGCCGTCGCGACCGCCGCCGCCGCCTGCTCCGCCGCGCGCGGATCGCGGCTCCAGACCAAGGCGGAGGGCTGAACGAACCGCGCCCAGATCGTCGTGTCCAGCGAGCGCGCGGCGGCTGCGCGGGCGAAGGTGGCGAGCGTCATCGTCGCCACCTTGATCCGCAGCGCCGCGTCGCCGTGCGGCAACTCCCGATACCCGACGCGCGGCCAGATGCCGCGCTCGACCGGTCCTTCGCGGAGCACATAGAAGTCGAGCACACCCTCCGTCGACCCCGTGCGCAAGTTCGACCCGTAGAACAACACCGCCGCCGCCCCTCCATCGCCCGCGACGAGCGCGGCCGCGGCCGCGGTGACGAAGTCGGGGACGGGCCGGCCCAGCGAGCGCTCGACGAACGCGGCCAGATCGCCGGTCACGGAACGACGAAGCTGATCGGCGCCGCTTCGGACAGGCGGTACGCGCCGCCGGGAAACACTTCGCCGTCGAGGATGAAGCCCCCCTCGACATCCAGATCGGCCGACGGCGCATCGACGCGGTGAAAGCCCACCTGCTCCAGCCACGCTCCTTCGGACCCGGCGAGCAGCGGCCCGACCGCGGCCAGTATGCGGCGCGGCGGGGCGTCGATCGTCAGCGTCTTCAGCCCCGGGCGCGCCGAGCCGAACGGCCGGATGCCGGGCGGCAGCGTCTCCAATGTCGAGGCGAGCATGAGATACTGATCACGGTCGACGGCCAGATCGGCCCCGTGCATCGCGACCGAGCGAGGGTCGTGGCGCAACCGCAGCCGCTCGCCGCGCCGCCAGCTGCCGCTCGCCGACCCGAACACCGTCTGCGCGACCGCCCAGGACAACGCCAGCCCGACCGCGACGCCGTTGAACGCCCCGGCCTTGTGCGTGCGTTGCGCCAGCGCGGTGGCCGCGACGAACGCGCCGGTGCCGAACAGGAAGCCGCGGACGGCACCACCCGGCTGGTCGCGCCGCTCGATCGCGATCGGCGACCGCGTCGCGGTCCGCCCCGCGCGCTCGGCCTCCAGCAGCTGGTCGAGCGTCCAGTCGCGCGGGCAACCGAGATCGAGCGCGAGCGCGTTGGTCTTGCCCGACGGCAGCACGGCGAAGCGCGGCCAGCGCGCGCCCCATACCTCGCCCGAGCAGGTGAGCACGTCGCGCACCGTGCCGTCGCCCCCATCGACGATCACCAGGTCGACGCCCGCATCGGCGAAGCGACCCATCACGTCACGCAACTCGGCGCGCGAGCGCGGCGCGGCGGCGAGTAGGCCCGGACGCGCGGCGGGAACGCCGCCCGCCAGCCTGTTGCGACGGCTGCGCGGATTGCTGACCAGGCCGACGCGCGCGGCGGGGGTCGCGGTCGCGGGCTCGCGCCGCGCTTGTACGCGACGGGGCCCGTCGGCTCCGAACACGGCGATCCGGGGCAGCCCGGCGAAGTCGTAGATGGTTCCGTTCACAGCCCGACCATATGGGCGAACATCCACCCGTTGCCACAGATATGTTACCTCGACGGTGGACAAATACGGCACCTCGGTGGCCGATCGCGACGATCAGCGCCGATAGCGCGTCCGCATCCTGAGCAGGCGTCCGCCGGGCGGAAGCGCGAAGCGCGCCGCCGCCAGCGAGGGTAGGCCGATGCTCGTCGGCGCGTCGTTGGAGAAGCCGAACCCCTCCTTGGGGGCGATCAGGCTGCGGTTGAAGTCGTGATCGCGATTCTCGTCATGGTAATGCGCCACCGCGTAGGAGCCCGGACGCAGGTTGAAGCACGCCCGGGTCACCGGCGCGCGGGCGGGCACGCGGGCGCGGAGCAGCTTGCCGCCCTTGGCCAGGAAACGCGAACGGCTGTCGGGATAGACGGTGAAGGCGACCTCGCCCGCCGCATTGCGGAGATCGGTCGCCTCGACGAGGAGGCGGGTCGTGCCGGGCCCGGCGGGGCCGACGCAATTCTGCGCGGACACGGCGACGGGCGAGCAGACGGCGAGACCGGCCAGGAGAACGAATGAGGAGCGCATGGCCGTCACCGATACCGCTCCGCCCTGAACCACGCCTTGCTCACTCCGCTTGCGGCCGCAGCCGCCACCAGCACACGACACCCATCAGCAGCACCGTCGCCAGCGAGCCGATCAGGACCGCCGCCGCCATGCCCGTGGCCCCGAACGGCGGCACCGTGACGAGGGCGGCCGCCGCCAGCACCGCCACGCCGCCGCAGCGGATCGCGAATACCGAGCCCGCCTCCCCGCGGGCGGTCATGACGGTGTCGAAGGCGGTCGCGGCGAACTCCACGCATCCCGCCGCGGCCATCACGACCAAGATGGGATAGCCGCTCTTCACCTGGCGCCCGGCGACGAGCGTCAGCAACGGGTCGCCGACCGCGACCACGACCATCAGGATCAGCAGCCCGCCAAGCGAACTCGCGCCCGCCGTGCGCAGCAACAGGCGGCGGACACCGCGCCGGTCGGTCGCCTGGACGGCGCGCACGATCTCGGGGAAAGCGGCGCGCGCGACCAGCTGCGACACCTTGGCGAGCCCTTGCGCCAGCTGCCCCGCCAACCGGAACACGCCCGCCGCCGCCGGCCCGAGCACCGCGCCGACCGCCAGGAGCGGCGCCTGCTTGCTCGACAGCGCGAGCGTCGCGCTGGCGTTGGTGCTGAGCGCGAAGGCGACGATGCCGGGATGATCCGCGAGCAGCGGCCGGACGTCCCCGCCGCGCCTGAGCAGCCGAAGATCGCCCGCCCGGGCGACCGTCGCCCAATAGATGCCCGATGTGACGATCTCCGCCAGCGCCCACACGACCATGAAACCCTGCACCGTCGGATGAAGGAGGGTCACCAACCCGGCGCCCACGAAGCGCGTGACGGCGGTCGCGCTGTCGGCCATCGCCGACTGGCGGAACTGGTCGCGCAATCTCATGATGCCGAGCGGGGTCGATCGGATCGTGATCACCTGCACGACCGCGAAGATCAGCGTGGCGCGCTTGAGCGTCGGGCCGATGCCCAACTGTTCGCTCCAGACCTCCAGGATGATCACCGCGACGACGGACCCGACGGCCGCGCTCAGCAGATCGAGGATCGCCGCGCCCTTGAACAACCGGGCGAGGCCGGCGTCGTTCCCCGATCGGACCAGCCCGACACCGTATTGGACGATCACCTTCCAGCTCTGGAACGCGACCAGCGTGGCGAGCGCCTGCGCCGCGCCCGTGATCAGCGCGAACCGACCGAAGCCGTTGACGCCCAGCGCGCGGGCGGCCAGGCCGAGATAGAACAACGACAGGACGGCCAGCACACCCTTGCTCGCCAGCAGCCAGCCCAGGTTGCGCGCGACGGCGCGCCCGGCTCGCCCAAGGCCGAAACCAGGCTGGGTCAAAGGTGCGCTCACCATCGTTCCGGGAACGCTAGGCTTCGGATCGGCGCCCGGCAAGCATCAGGCGAGCCAGCTCGCGATCGCCCCGCCCCGGGCCCGCACCGCCATGGCCTGCCCCAGCCGCACCGCGTGGACGACGAGCGAGATCACCGTCCATCCCGCGACCGCGACGATGCCCCAGTCGGGTCGGCCGATCAGGAGCGAGGCGAACAGGATCACCATGTTGGGATTGCGCCGGGCGGTGACGAGCCGGAAGCGGCTGTCGAACCGCTTCCACACATGGATATGCATGCCGTACAGCTGCAGGAACGCCCCTTCGATCAGGCGCTGCGCGACATAGCCGGCGATCATCGTCGCCATCACGATCCAGAAAGCCGGGTCCGCCAACGGCCTCCCGTACGCCGCGCAGCCGACGGCCCACGCCCACCACCAGAAGGGCGGATGAACCAGGTCGATGCCGTGGTCCCACGCGTTGCCGATCGCCGAGGAGGTGATGGTGCAGCGCGCGAGCTTTCCATCCACGGTGTCGAGCACCATGAAGGCGAGCCCGACCGTAAGCCCCGTCCAGAGCCAGCCATACCAGAACGCGACCGCCGCCGCCACGCAGCCGACGGTTCCGAGCGCGGTGACGCCGTTGGGACTGATCCCGATCCGCGCCGCCAACCTGGTCAGCGCGAACGCCCACTCGGGCCACAGATACTTGGTGAGCAGGTCGGTCACGCCCTTATAGGCGCCGTCGTAGCTCGCGCGCTCGATCGCCTTGACGCTGTCGGGAACCAGCCGCTCGGCGAAGGGCCGCTCGCGCTTGCGCAGCGCCTCGTTCAGGATGCCCGACCCGTCCTCCGCGGCGATCGCGCGGAGCCCGGTCGCGGGTGCGCCGCTCAGCATCGCGCGCTCGACCGCCGCGCGCGTCGCGGTGTCGACCACATGGGCGAGCACCGGCACGCCGTCGCGGGTGACGACCGTGCCGGGGAGCCGCGTCAAGTGCGTCGTCCAGTTCGGATCGAACGCGTAGGCGAGGTTGGCGAGCAGCACCGGCCCGCCTTCCCCCGAACCGTCCAGCTTCTGCGCGCGCGCGATGCGGCGGAGGCGCTCGGCGTTGGTCATGCCCCAGATGCGGGTGGGATTGTCGCCCACGGGCACGAGGCGGGGGCGCATGGTGTCTCCGGTCATGTCGCCGTCGCCCCTACACGACGGACACGGCGCGTCGAGGGCGTCAGGACGCGGATGCGCCCGCATCCTGCCTGCGGCTCGTCGATGACACGCCCGACGTGTAGGGCACGAACGCGCAGTGCACGCCGACAGCCTCCAGCTTCCGGCGGTACTCCTCGTACTTCGGCGTCCCGAACCAATCGTCGCCGACCAGCCAGACGTCGAAGCGCATCCGCTCCCAGGCGGCGAACTTGTCCTGGTCGTGCTGTGCGACCACCGCATCCACGTCGCGAAGCGCGCGGACCATCTCCAGCCGCTCGTCGAACGGCACCACCGGCCGCTTGCCCTTGTACGCTTCGACCAGCTCGTCGGTGGAGACCGCCACGACCAGTCGGTCGCCAAAGCCTCGCGCCGACCGGATGATCCGTACATGCCCGATATGAAGCAGGTCGAACGTGCCGGCGGTGTAGACGAGGGTCATGCGCCGGATTCCCCCACCAACGCGGCCCGGACCGCCGCGAGTACGCCCGGATCGGCGACATTCACGTGCTTCAGTTCCGGCTGCCCCGGCCAGCCGGGGTCGATCCAGTCCGCCCCGCCGAACGCGCGCCGACCGGCATAGCGCGGCAGCGCGTGGAAGTGGAGATGATCGTCGACCATCATCAGCGCGAGGTGGTTGAACTTGTCCGCCCCGAAGGCGGCGCGCGCGCGATCCTCGAACCAGCCCACGGCGTCGACGAGCGCCGCCGCCTCGCCCGCGTCGAGGTCGGCCAGCGAGCCGCGGGAGCGATTGGCGCTGACCACGCAGGCATCCAGCGTACACGCGCCCGGACGCAACGACACCGTCCAACCGTCGTTGCGATGGAGCAGGTTCTCCTCCACCTGGAACTTGTCCCGGAACTCGGTCAACGTCTGCGGCATCGGCTGTCTCCGTGGCGGCTCGGCCTTGCCGGATTAGCGCTTCGCGCGGGCCGGGCAAGCCGGGGCGCTTTTACCGAGTCCCGGGCGTTGGACCGCGATATCCCGGATCGACGAAGGACGCCCATGACCGATCGACCCTACCGGACCGCGCTGGTGCTGAGCGGCGGCAATGCGCTGGGCAGTTGGCAGGCGGGCGCGTTCGCCGCGCTCGCCGGGCTCGGGCGGACGATCGACTGGGTCGTCGGCGCGTCGGCGGGGTCGATCAACGCCGCGATGATCGCGGGTAATCCGGCAGACCGGGCGGTCGACCAGCTGCGCGCGTTCTGGACCCCGGCAGCGGATGGCGGCACGGCCTGGTGGCCTGCCGAGATGGATGCTTGGCGGCGGACGGCCGCCGTATCGCTGTCGCTGGCGACGGGACGACCGAACGCCTTCGCGCCCCGCCCCTTCCTCGGCGAGCCCTGGACATCGGGCGGCGACGGCGTGGCGAGCCTGTTCGACACGGCGCCGATGGCCGCGACGCTCGATCGCTCGGTCGACTGGGACCGGGTCGCGGCCGGGCGGACGCGGCTGTCGATCGCGGCGGTCGATCTCCAGTCCGGCGAGGACGCGCTGTTCGACTCGACGCGCGAACGGCTCGGCCCCGATCACGTCCGGGCGAGCAGCGCGCTCCTTCCCGCCTTTCCGCCGGTCGCGATCGGTGAGCGCTGGTATGTCGACGCCGGGCTGTCCGCCAACCTGCCCGTCGACGCGGTGCTCGCCGATCCCGGTGTCGAGCCACTGCTCTTGATCGCGCTTGACCTGCTGCCGCTGTCCAGCCCGATCCCGCGCTCGATCGGCGAAGCGGCCGGGCGGATGCAGGACTTGGTGTTCGCGGCGCAGTCGCGGCGCTCGATCGACGCCTGGGGCGAAATATACCGACTTCACGGCGAGCGCGCGCCCGCCGTGACGCTCGCCCGCCTCGCCTTCACCGATCAGTCGCGCGAGGTCGCGGGCAAGGCATTCGACTTCTCCGCCGGGACGGCAGGCGAGCGCTGGGCGGCGGGCGCGGCGAGCATGACGGCGTTCCTGGACCGCCTGGACGCGGGCGAGGTCGCGATCGGCGAGCCGGGACTGACGGTGTACAAGGAAGCGGGTGAGGCACCGATGGGGCGGTCCGGCTTCCGCCTCAACGCGGAAAGGGACGGCTGAGGAAACTCGAACCCGCCAGGCCGAAGCGCCACGGCCGCTCCGCCGCCTTCGTGATGCCGATCCGCGGACCGACGATGATCGAGGGTTCGATGGCTCGCGGCAGGAGCGCGAAGGGCGGTGCGTGAAGGGGTAGGCTGTCGTGCGCAGGGCCGACACCCAGCGCCTTGCACAACCGGCCCGGCCCCGCGCAAAGCTTGCGCGGATCCTCCGTGAGGCGACGCGTCGCCATGAGGTCGAGACCGCTCGTCGGCTCCAATGACCGCAGCAATACCGCCGCGCCCGGCGCGATCCCGCCGACGACGTTCAGGCACCAATGCACGCCGTAGATGCGGTAGACATAGGCATGTCCGCCGGGTCCGAACATCGCGCGGTTGCGCGCGGTCGGGCCCGCGAAGCTATGCGAGGCGGGATCACCCGCCTCGTATGCCTCGGTTTCGACGATCACGCCGCCCGCGCCGTCCACCGACAACTCGCAGCCGATCAGCGCGCGCGACAGATCGAGGATGGGTTGCGTGTAAAAGCCCGGCGGCATCGTCACCGGCCAGGCTTGATCAACGTCCCAGACCGCCGAGTATGCTGCCCAGGCCGCCAAGCCCGCCCTGTCCGGCCGCGCTGCCCGACGCGCCCGCCGCCATGCTGGCTAGATGCGGCAGCAGCTGCTTGAGCGTGCCCACATCGATGCCCGTCCGCCCCGCCGCGTCCGCCGCGACCGACCGACTGGCGTCCTTGGACCCGAGGACCTGGCCGAGCACATCGTTGCCGTGCATCCGCGCTTCGTCCGTACCCAGGTCCGGCGCTCCGCCGGGCAGCGTTCCCGCCGCGCCCGCCTTGGCCAGCCCACCCGCGAGCGCAGGCGCGAGCGCGGTCGCCGCCATGCGGACCATGTCGGGCGACAGGCCCATGCGCGCGCCGACCTGTTGCAGCGCGGCCTGTCCGGCCTGGCCCGAGATCATGTCAATCAACGACACCGTTATTCTCCCAAAAAAGGGCGGCGAAGGCCCAAGCCTCCGCCGCCCCGCAGTCACCGGCCGTGATCAGCGCGAAACGATGATCACCTCGGTGCGGCGGTTCTCCGCCTGGCCGCCCGCCGTGGCGTTGGTCTCGACGGGATCGCTCTCGCCGCCCGATGCCGTCTCGATCCGGTCGGCCGCGACGCCCTTGGCGGTCAGCGCGGTCTTGACCGCGTTGGCGCGGTCGAGGCCGAGCTTCGCGTTGGCGGGGTCCGACCCGCGCGCGTCGGCATAGCCCACCACGCGGATGCGCGAGTTCGGGTAGGCCTGGAGGATATCGCCCATCTGGTCGAGATCGCCCTGCTCTTCGGGGCGCACGGCGCTCGACGAGGTGGCGAAGTTCAGCCGGTCGAACTGGAAGGTCCGCGGCGTCGCCTCCGTACCCGCCAGGAAGCCGCCGACCTGCTCGTTGAGCCCGCCCGGCGTCACCGCCAGCACACGCCCGCCCGGCAGGTTCAGGCTGCCCGGGGTGGTCGCCGTCGTGGTGGCCGTGATGGTGTTGGTCACCGGCTCCGTTTCGTTGACGACGACGGGCGCGACCGCCGTCTCGTCACGGCCGCAGCGGCTCAGTGCGAACAAGAGCGCGAGCAGCCCGAGCGCGAGCAGCGCCCACGGGATCCAGTTGAACTTCTTGCCTTCGTGGGTCGGGCCGAGATGGACTTTGCTGGGTTCCCCCGGCTTGTGGTCGTCGTTGTTCGCCATGCGTGTGATCCTCGCCTAATTTAGTACGGATGCGGGCGCGCACGTTTCCCCCGCGCGCGCCCGTACCGGATGCGATCGCCTAGAAGCGGTCGCGGTCGGTCGTGCCGGTCGAACCGATGCCCGACGTTCCCAGGCCCGTGCCCGACGTGCGGGTCGTGTCCGTGTCGTCGATATCGACCTCCGTGCGGCGCACGGTGTCGTCGACCGTCTCGGTCCGGTCGGAGCCTTCCTTGCGGACGACCACCTCTTCCACGACGCGCGCGGTCTTGCCGACCACGGCCTCCTCGGCGGTCTCGGTCATCGAGATCTCGCGCTCGCGGAAGGCGTCGGCGTCGGCCGCGCCCAGCTTGCGATCGACCGGGCGACGCTCGACCTCGACATGCTCCTCATGCAGCGTGACCTGCTCGTGGACGGGCGTCTCGACCATGTAGGACCGGACGCGCACGCCGCCGCGGTTCACCTCGCGCTTGCCGACGACCAGCTCCTCCTGGACGATGTCGATCCGCTCTTCGTTGCCGACGCGGTCGCCCGTACGGTCGGTCGTCAGGCGGTCCGACATGTCCGAACCCTTCGAGCCGCCCATGCCGAGCGCCGAACCGACCGCCGCGCCGATGCCGGCCCCCGTGCCCGTCGACGAGCCGCGGCTCTTCTCATAGTCCCAGCCGCTCTCGCGCCAGCTGTTGGACCGATCGTCGAGATCGATCGTGTTGGCGCTTTCGAGCACGCGGACGGCCTCGTCGGCGTCGTTCTCGTCGACCTCGGCGGTCAGCAGCGCACCGCCGCGCTTGATCCCCTCCTCGTAGGTGTGGCGATCCTCGTCGGGGAGGAACGCGCCCTTCAGGTTGGACCAGAAGCCCTTGTCGTCGTGGCTCGAGTAGGCGGTCGACTCGGAATAGCCGGTCGACGCCTGATCGTGGACATGGACGCCGCTGATGTCGATCGAAGCGGCCTCGAGGCGGCTCTTGGCGGCCTCGGCGTCGGCGCGGCTGTCGAACAGCGCGGTCAAAGTACGGCTCATAAGGAACTCTCCTTGGTGGTGATT
>CAXTFF010000017.1:0-3270 GCA_964243325.1 uncultured Sphingomonas sp. | reverse complement strand
GGTGGGGTTTGAGGGCTCACGTTCCACGACCGCCTGCATCACCCGCAGGCGGACGGCCTCGTCAAGATGCTCGACGGAGCGGATGCGCTTCAGATGCACCTCCTCCTTGAGCACCAGGCGCTTCTCGACGACCAGGATCTCCTCGACCACGGGGATTATGGTGGTGTCGCCGTCCTCGCGGATCGGCGGCACCGAGTCGACCTCGCGCCCGACGGGCACACGCTCGACTTCGACGTGATCGCTGAAGAGATCGGCGCGCGCATGGCCGGTGTGCCATTGCACCTCCGTCCGCACCCGCACCCTGCCCGTCTCCACCACTCGCTTGGAGACGACCAGTTCCTCTTGAACGAGCGGTATTACCTGGGTGTCATGCTCGTTCATCCTGGCCTCGAAACAAAGGACGTGGAGCCCGCCTAACGGGGGTTCTTGATGCATGTTCCGACCGAGCCTTATTCGGGGTCGAAAACGGGCGTTTTTGCGATGAAATGAGTGTCACTTACTCGTAGCGTAGAACGTCTCACCGTTGTCGATCAGCTATACTGACTTGGATCAGCCTTTCGATGCCGGGCGCGCGCCGGGCTTGTCGCAGGCGACGAAACGTCCCTTGTCGTCCTTGCAGCGCGCCGCCGACGCCTTCTTGGGCTGTGGACACTGAATGACCCGGCCCTGCGCATCGCGGCACGGCTTTGGCGAAGCGGGCGCAGGACCGGCGAGGAAAACGGTCGCGGCGAGGACGGACGATATGCGGGTCATAAACGGCTCCTGAGGCTGCTGCCGGCCTCGACGCACGACCTGTCGCTTCGATCCCTCAACCCGCGCGCGACGCGGCCCAGGCCGCGACGAAGGCGCGCGCGTTGCGGCCGACCTCTGTGGCATTCATGCCAGGCTTGTAGAGCGCCGATCCCAGCCCGAACCCGGCCGCACCCGCCGCGATCCACGGCCCCATCGTATCGGGCGCGATGCCGCCCACCGGCAGCACGCGCAGGTCCGCCGGCAATACCGCGCGCATCGCTTTTAGGACGGTCGGGCTCGATCCCTCCGCCGGAAACAGTTTGAGCGCCGTCGCGCCTGCGCCGAGGGCGGCAAAGGCCTCGGTCGGAGTAGCGATGCCCGGCAGCGAGACCAGCCCGCGCTCCGCGGCCGCGGCGATCACTCGGACATCGGCGTTGGGTGAGATTATCATCGTGCCACCGACGCTTTCGACCTGTCCGACCGCCTCCGTCGTCAACACGGTGCCCGCGCCCACCATGGCGCGGCCGCCGAGCCGACCGACGAGCCGCGCGATGCTGTCCAGCGGTTCGGGCGAGTTGAGCGGCACCTCGACCAAAGTGAATCCCGCCTCGACCAGCGCCTCGCCTACCTCCTCCGCCTCCGTCGGATGGAGTCCGCGCAGGATCGCGACAAGCGGCAGCTGGGCGAAAGCGGCGTCGAACGCGGACAGGTGGTTCATCGCGTCAGGCTCCGGATCAAGGTCATGCCCGCGACGAACGCCGACGCGGTGTCGATCAGATAGGCGCGCCCGCCGAGTTCCTCGACCGCCGCCACGTACAACGCGCCGAGCTCGGCGTCGGACAGGATGAACGCCTCGCGTCCTTTCACGCCAGCGCCACCCGCATCCGCGCCGATCAGCAGGCCGCTGACATAGTCGGTTGCGTCCGCATCTGCGCGGAAGCCGAGCAGCCCTGCCGCCCGCGCGCCGAACAGGGCGTAGGTCAGCGGCTTGGTCTGCGCGTCGCGTACGCCCTCGCGGAAAGCGGGACCGTCCGCGACCTCTCCCCCGATCTGGGCGGACAGGATGCTCCCGCCCTTGAGCAGCGCGAACAGCTCGCCCGTCATCGCGGTGGCGAAGCGGCCGATCGCGCCGCCGTCCATTTCAACCCACTTGTTGTGCGTGCCCGGCTGGGCGAGCAGGGCCGTCGGCGGCGTCAGCCCGGCCGCGACCGCGCCGATCAGCTGCACCTCCTCGCCGCGCATCACGCCGGGCGCGCTGCGATCGCGCCAGGCGACGCCTGGCACGATCGCGGTGCGGCCCGGCTCGACCCAAAGCAGGCGCGCGGCGATGTCCTCCGCCCTGGCGGGAGCGTCCACGTACGGAGCCTCCCGCCAGCCCCGGTTCGACCCCGCCATCCCGGCGATCAGGACGGGAAGGTCGCCGTGGACCGTACGGACGCCCGCGACCGCCCGCTCGTAGCCCACGCCCGCCATCTCCAGGATGCCGCGATCGTCGCGGGTCGAGGCGAGCACCACGCCGTCCTCGATCAGATACTCGCGGCGGTTGCTCGTTCCCCAATCGATCGCGATGAACGGGTCGGCCACCTCACCACCAAGTCGCGTAAAGCGCGATCAGGATCAGGACCACACCGACGCCGCCGATATTGAACCCGGTCGAGGTGGCGTAGCCGACATCATCCGTGCGGATGCGGTTTGCCTCCGCCCCCGCGGGCCGCACCAGCGAGATCGCGACCGCCAGCCCCAGGCTGATCAGGAACACCAGCCCCATGCGGTTCATGAACGGGATGTCGGGTGCGAACTGCCGGAACAGGTAGGACAGCACCACCGACGCGACCGCCGCGGCGATCGCGCCGGGCTCGCTCGCGCGCTTCCAGAAAAGGCCTAGCAGGAAAATGACGGTGATGCCCGGCGTGAAGAAGCCGGAGAATTCCTGGATGAATTGGAACGCCTGGTCCGAATTGCCGATCAAGGGTCGCGCGGCGAGGATCGCGATGCCGATCGACACCGCCGCCGCGATCCGCCCGACCTTGACGAGATGCTTCTCGCTCGCCGCGCGCACGTCGGCGGCGCGTCCGTCCTCCGCACGCGTCGGCACACCCTTGAACTTGGCGTAAAGGTCGAGCGTGAAAATCGTCGCGATCGAGTTGATCTTGGAGGCGGTCGACGCGATGATCGCCGCCACCAGCGCGGAAAAGACGAGCCCCAGCAGCCCCGACGGCAGGTAGCGCATCATCGTCGGGTACGCCTGATCGGGCTTGGCGAGATCGGGCGCGAGCACGACCGCGGCGATCCCGGGCAGCACGATGATGACGGGCATCAGCAGCTTCAGATAGGCCGCGAAAACCACGCCCTTCTGCGCTTCGCTCAGGTTCTTGGCCGCCAGCGCGCGTTGGATGATGTACTGGTTGAACCCCCAATAGCTCAGATTGGCGATCCACATCCCGCCGATCAGCACCGACAGGCCTGGCAGGTCCTTGTAGAAGGGGTTGTCGGGCGACAGGATCATGTCGAACTTCTCCGGCGCGCGGCGGCTCAGCT
>CAXTFF010000016.1:0-15193 GCA_964243325.1 uncultured Sphingomonas sp. | reverse complement strand
AGGAGCGCGCGGGCTATTACGACGGCATGGGGGCGCTGCGCGACATGGTGCAGAACCACATGCTCCAGCTGCTGGCGCTGATCGCGATGGAGCCGCCCGCGCGGTTCGACGGGACGTCGGTGCGCGACGAGAAGTCCAAGCTGTTCCATTCGCTGCGCCCGATCGGCGCGGACGAGGTCGCGCACCATACGGTCGTGGGCCAGTATGTCGGCGGCGCGTCGGACGGGAAGATCGTGCGCGGCTACGTGGACGAGCTGGGCAAGGAGTCGGGCACCGAGACGTTCGTCGCGATCAAGGCCCATGTCGACAACTGGCGCTGGCAGGGCGTCCCCTTCTATCTCCGCACCGGCAAGCGCATGGCGACGCGGCGGTCGGAGATCGCCATCGAGTTCAAGCCCGTCCCGCATTCGATGTTCGAATCGCGCGGCGGGCGGCTGCAGCCCAACATGCTGGTGATCCGCTTGCAGCCCGAGGAATACGTCCAGCTGCTCGTGATGGCCAAGGAGCCGGGGCTGGACCGCGACGGTGTGCGGTTGCGCGAGGTTCCGCTGAACCTGAGCATGGACGCCGAGTTCGCGGGATCGCGGCGGCGGATCGCCTACGAACGGCTGCTGCTCGACCTGATCGAGGGCGACCAGACGTTGTTCGTGCGCCGCGACGAGGTGGAGGCGCAGTGGCGCTGGATCGACGGGATCCGCGCGGGCTGGGCCGAGACGCGGATGAAGCCCAAGAGCTATCCCACGGGAACGTGGGGACCGTCCGCCGCGATCGCGCTGACCGAGCGCGACGGGGTGACGTGGCACGACGAGTGAGGACTTCACCCCCACCCGCTTCCCGCGGGCGGGGGTTCAAGGAAGAAACATGACCGAGATCGAATGGTGGGACTACGAGGACGCGGCCGAGATGGCGGGCGCGGTCGCGGGCGACGTGCAGTTCGTCATCGAAAGCGCGATCGAGGCGCGGGGGGCGGCGGTGATCGCCTTGCCCGGCGGCAGGACGCCGGCGCCGATCTATGACCGGCTCGCCAAGGCCAAGCTCGACTGGAAGCGCGTCACGATCGTGCCGACCGACGAGCGGGTGGTGCCGCTGGGCGATCCCATGAGCAACGTGACCATGATCGCCAAGGCGTTCCTGCCCAGGGGCGCGCGCGTCATGCCCGTGGTGCCCAACGCCACCGCCGACTACAAGGCGGCGGGCCGGTCGGCGGACGCGCTGATGCAGGACCTGCATTGGCCGCTCGACCTGTGCCTGCTGGGCGTGGGCGGCGACGGGCATACCGCGTCGATCTTTCCGGGGCCCGATTACGACGAGGCGCTGTCGGGCCCGCGCGAGCGCCGCGCGCTGGGCGTCATGCCCGACCCGCTGCCGCCCGAGGCCCCGGTCGCGCGGGTGACGCTCAGCCGCCAGGGCATCGTCACCGCCCGCGCGCTGATGATCGCGTGCACGGGGGCCGACAAGCGGACGGTGATCGAGCGCGCGATCGAGCAGGGGCCGTCGTCCCCCTACCCGATCGGCCGCGTGCTGGCGGACGTCGAGTTGCCGGTCGACATCCACTGGGCGCCGTGAGGGTGGGCCGCCGGCACCCCCGACCTGTCCCAGCGTCCGTCGTTGCGCGGACCCGGTCGATGGCCGATACGCGCGACGATGGATCCCGGAACAGGCACGGCATGACGGACGAGACGAGATGACGACGCTCCACCCCATCCTGGCCGCGGTCACCGACCGGGTGATCGAGCGGTCGCGGCCGGAGCGTCGCCGCTATCTCGACCTGATCGAGCGCGAGCGGGAGGGCGCGGTGCGCCGGCCGCAGCTGGGCTGCGCGAACCTCGCCCACGCCTATGCGGGAACCGCCGAGGACCGCGATGCGATGCGGGGCGGCCGCGGCGTTAATATCGGCTTGGTGACCGCCTATAACGACATGCTGTCGGCGCACGCCGTCTACTATCGCTATCCCGAGCGCATGAAGATCTGGGCGCGCGAGGCCGGGGCGACGTTGCAGGTCGCGGGCGGCGTGCCGGCCATGTGCGACGGGGTGACGCAAGGGTACCCGGGCATGGAACTGTCGCTGTTCAGCCGCGACACGATCGCGCTGTCGACGGCGGTGGCGCTGAGCCATGGGACGTTCGAGGCGGCCGCCCTGCTGGGCATCTGCGACAAGATCGTCCCCGGGCTGTTGATGGGGGCGCTGCGCTTCGGGCACCTGCCGGTCATCCTGATCCCCGGCGGGCCGATGCCGTCGGGGCTCGCCAACAAGGCCAAGGCCGCGGTTCGCGAAGCCTATGCCGAAGGCAAGGTGACGCGCGACGCGCTGCTCGAGGCGGAGATCGGCGCCTATCATTCCAAGGGCACCTGCACCTTCTACGGCACCGCCAACACCAACCAGATGATGATGGAGGTGATGGGCCTCCACATGCCGGGCGCGGCCTTCGTCAATCCGGACACGAAGCTGCGTCAGGAGCTGACGCGCGCGGCGGTCCACCGGCTGGCCGAGATCGGCGCGGGCGGGAACGATTACAGGCCGCTCGGCCGGTGCGTCGACGAGCGGTCGATCGTCAACGCGGCGGTCGGGCTGCTCGCGACGGGCGGGTCGACCAACCACCTCATCCACCTCCCCGCCATCGCGCGGGCGGCGGGGATCGCGATCGATTGGGAGGACCTGGACCGGCTGTCGCGCGCGGTGCCGCTGCTGGCGCGCGTCTACCCCAACGGCGCGGCCGACGTGAACGCGTTCGAGGCGGCGGGCGGCGTCGCCTTCGTCATCAGCGAGCTGCTGCGCGAGGGGCTGCTCCATCGCGATATCCTGACGGTCGTGGGCGACGACCTGTCCGCCTATGCCGCCAGGCCCGCGCTGGACGAGGCGGGGGCGCTCGCCTGGACGCCGGTGGGCGAGAGCGGGGACGAGACGATCCTCCGCACCATCGACCGGCCCTTCTCGCCCGACGGCGGCATGCGCATCCTCCAGGGCAATCTGGGCCGCGCCTGCATCAAGGTGTCGGCCGTCGAGCGCGAGCGCTGGGTGGTCGAGGCCCCCGCCCGCGTGTTCGACGATCAGGGCCGGGTCCTGGACGCGTTCAAGGCGGGCGAGCTGGAGCGCGACGTCGTGGTCGTGGTCCGGTACCAGGGCCCGCGCGCGAACGGCATGCCCGAGCTGCACAAGCTGACCCCGCCGCTGGGGGTGCTCCAGAATCGCGGCTTCCGCGTCGCGCTCGTGACCGACGGGCGGATGTCGGGCGCGAGCGGCAAGGTGCCCTGCGCGATCCACTGCTCGCCCGAGGCGCTGGGCGGCGGACCGCTCGGCCGGGTGCGCGACGGCGACATGATCCGCGTCGACGCGGAGTCGGGAACGCTCGACGCGCTGGTGGCGGAGGAGGTGTGGCTCGCCCGCGACTTCGCCCATGCTCCCCCGGAGGCGGAGGGCATGGGCCGCGAGCTGTTCGGGCTGTTCCGCGGCGCGGCGGACGAGGCGGAGCTGGGCGCGTCGGCGGTGCTGTCGGGAGCGGGGCTGTGACGGAGATCGTCGCGGCCGATGTCGGCGGCACGCATGCGCGCTTCGCGATCGCGGAGGTGGAGGGCGGGCGCGTGCTCAGCCTCGGCGAGCCGGTGACGCTCAAGACCGCCGAGTTCGCGAGCTTCCAGACCGCCTGGGCCGCGTTCGGCGAGCGGGCCGGGCGTCCCCTGCCCGCCGCCGCGGGCATCGCGGTGGCGTCGCCGGTGGGGGGCGACCTGATCCGCTTCACCAACAATCCCTGGATCATCCGCCCCGCGCTGATCCCCGAGCGGCTGGGCGTGGACAGGCACGTGCTGGTCAACGATTTCGGGGCGGTCGGCCACGCGGTGGCGCAGGTCGGCGAGGAGCAGCTGGTCCATCTGTGCGGACCGGACGTGCCGCTGCCCGCGGAGGGCGTGACCACCGTGTGCGGCCCCGGCACCGGGCTGGGCGTGGCCGCGGTGCTCAAGCAGGTCGGCGGATACCGGGTGATCGAGACGGAGGGCGGGCATATCGACTATGCCCCGCTCGACACAATCGAGGACGCGATCGTGAAGCGGTTGCGGCGGACCTATACCCGCGTGTCGACCGAGCGCGTCTGCTCGGGCCCGGGGATCGTCGCGATCTACGAGACGCTCGCCGAGCTGGAGGGCCGCCCCGTGCCGAGCCGCGACGACAAGACGATCTGGGCGGAGGCGCTGGGGGGCAGCGACCCTCTGGCGCTGGCGGCGCTCGACCGTTTCTGCCTGGCGCTGGGCGCGGTGGCGGGCGACCTGGCGCTGGCGCACGGCGCGCACGGCGTGGTCATCGCGGGCGGCCTGGGCCTGCGCATCAAGGACCGGCTGCACGATTCGGGGTTCGACGACCGCTTCGTCGCCAAGGGGCGGTTCCGGTCGCTGATGGCCGCGATCCCGGTCAAGCTCATCACCCATCCCCAGCCCGGCCTGTTCGGCGCGGCGGCGGCTTTCGCCCAGATGTACCCGTGAGGTTCCAATGAACGACATCGACGCCATCATGCGCACCAGCCCGGTCATCCCCGTGCTGGTCGTCCACGACGCGGCGGAGGCGTTCCCGCTCGCCCAGGCGCTGGTCGCGGGAGGCTTGCGCGTGCTGGAGGTGACGCTGCGCACCCCCGCCGCGCTGGACGCGATCGCCGAGATGAAGCGCGTGCCGGGCGCGATCGTCGGGGCGGGCACGGTGGTGAGCGCCGACCAGTTCGGCCGGGCGATGGACGCGGGCGCGGAGTTCATCGTCTCGCCCGGGCTGACCGAGCGGCTCGCCGAGCCGGTCCTCGCGAGCGGCGTGCCGTACCTGCCGGGCGTGTCCGACGCGGGCGACATCATGCGCGGGCTCGACCTGGGCCTGACGCGGTTCAAGTTCTTTCCCGCCGAGGCGAGCGGCGGGCGCGCCGCGCTGAAGGCGCTCGCCGGGCCGTTCGGGGAGTGCCGGTTCTGCCCCACGGGTGGGATCACGCCGGAGAGCGCGGAGGAGTGGCTGGCGATGGAGCCGGTGCTGTGCGTCGGGGGGACCTGGCTGGCGGGCGGCGCAATGGCGGAGGTCGAGGCTAAGGCGCGCGCGGCGGCGGGTCTGAAAGCTTCGCCTTTTTGAGGAGGGGTTCGGGGAGGAGGACGCTGTTTGCGGGTGGGCCGGTCGGGTCCTCGCTGGTGACCAGCGTTCCCCTCCCCAAACCCCTCCCCTG
Source organism: uncultured Sphingomonas sp. (assembly GCA_964243325.1). Classification (GTDB taxonomy): domain Bacteria; phylum Pseudomonadota; class Alphaproteobacteria; order Sphingomonadales; family Sphingomonadaceae; genus Sphingomonas. The sequence goes on along the minus strand of CAXTFF010000016.1, from coordinate 10,007 downwards.
AAAGGGAGGGGCTTACCGGCAGTCCTACATCTCGCCGCGCGCCCTTCTGATCGCGTACCACCGCCGGACGTTCGCGTTATGCTCGGCCAGCGTGTTCGCGAACACATGGCCGCCCGTGCCGTCCGCCACGAAATACAGCGCCTTGGACGGCGCCGGATCGAGCACCGCGTCGATCGACGCGCGGCCGGGATTGGCGATCGGGCCGACCGGCAGGCCGGGGCTGGCATAGGTGTTGTAGCCGTTCTTCGCGTTCAGTTCGGACCGCAGGATGCGGCGGCCGAGCGGGCGGCCACGGGTGATCGGGTAGATGACGGTGGGATCAGCCTGGAGCGGCATCCCGAGGCGGAGGCGGTTGCCATAGACGGCGGCGACCGTGCGGCGCTCGGACGGCTTGCCCGTCTCCTTTTCGACGACGGAGGCCAGGATCACCGCCTGCCGCGGCGTGGTCACCGCGATGCCCGGCTTCCGCTTCGCCCACGCGGCCGCCAGGTAGGTCCGCATCGCCGCCTGCATACGCCCGACCAGCTCGCCGCGCGTGTCGCCGCGCTGGAAGGCGTAGCCGTCGGGCAGGATCGAGCCCTCGGCGGGCACGGGCACGACGCCCCCGAGTCCTTCCGCGCGGGTCAGCGCGTCGTGGACGAGGACGGAGGGATAGCCTTCGGGAACGACGACCAGGCGCTGCAGCGCCTTTCCTTGCTGGAGCAACCGGAGGATCGCGGACGGGCTGGCGTTGGCGGGCAGGGAATACTCGCCCGCCTTGATCGATGTGCCCGATCCCAGCAGGCGCGCGAGCAGGCGGAAGCGGGACGCGGAGCGGATCGCGCCCGCCCGCTCCAGCCGGGTCGAGGCGGCGGCGAGGCTCGATCCTTCGGGTATCTGGACGGTGAGCGGACGTCGGGCCGGACCGTCGCCGCTCCAGCTCCGCGACAGCCAGACGGCGGCGAGCGACAGGAACAGGCCGACCGCCGCGCCGACATAGGCGAGGCGCTTCACGCCGCCGCGCTCAAGCGACCGGCTTCATCACGAGACTGGCGTTGGTGCCGCCGAAGCCGAAGCTGTTGTTCAGGATCGCGCGGACGCGGCGTTCCTTGGCATGGTGCGGGACCAGATCGACGCCGACGCAATTCTCGCTCGGATCGTCCAGGTTGAGCGTCGGCGGCACGACGCCGTCGCGCATCGCCAGGATGCAGAAGATCGATTCGACCGCGCCCGCGCCGCCGAGCAGGTGGCCGATGGCCGACTTGGTCGAGCTCATCGACACGTCGTCGAGCGCGGGACCGAACAGCCGCCTGACCGCGCCCAGCTCCAACTCGTCGCCGAGCGGCGTCGAGGTGCCGTGTGCGTTGATGTAGTCGATGTCCTCGAGCGCCAGGCCCGACTTCCGCACCGCCATCCGCATCGAGCGGAACGCGCCCGACCCTTCGGGATGCGGCGCGGTCACGTGATAGGCGTCGCCCGACAGGCCGTAGCCGATCACCTCGGCATAGAGCTTGGCGCCCCTGGCCTTGGCATGTTCGTACTCCTCCAGCACCAGCACGCCCGCGCCCTCGCCCATGACGAAACCGTCGCGGTCGCGGTCGTAGGGGCGCGAGGCGCGCTCGGGCTCGTCGTTGAAGCCCGTCGACAGCGCGCGCGCCTGCGCGAAGCCCGCGATGCCGAGCGGACAGATCGCGCCCTCCGCGCCGCCCGCGAGCATGACGTCGGCGTCGTCCATCGCGATCATCCGCGCCGCGTCGCCGATCGCGTGCGCGCCCGTCGAACAGGCGGTGACGACCGCGTGGTTGGGTCCCATCAGCCCGTATTTGATCGATACCTGGCCCGAGATCAGATTGATGAGTCGCCCGTGGACGAAATGCGGCGACACGCGGCGCGGCCCGCGCTCGTGGCGGACGATCGCCTCGCTTTCGATGCCGGGCAGCCCGCCGATCCCCGAGCCGATGGTGCAGCCCGCGCGGAACCGTTCCTCCTCCGACATGTCGGTCAGCCCGGCGTCCTCGAGCGCCTGGCCCGCCGCGTCGATGCCGTAGACGATGAAGGGATCGACCTGGCGCTGGACCTTGTGGTCGACGCGCAAGGCCGGGTCGAAGCCATGGGCGTGACCGGCGGGCTTGACCTCGCAGGCGATGCGGCAGGCATAGCCGGTCGGATCGAAGCGGGTGATCGGCCCCGCGCCGGACTTGCCCGCCAGCAGGTTGCTCCAGGCGAGCTCGACCTCGGCGCCCAGCGGCGTCACGAGGCCCAGTCCGGTCACGACCACACGCCGCATCTTGTTATCCTCGTCCCAGACGCGAAAACGGCTCCCGGCCGGCGATCCGGGCGGGAGCCGCTGACACGATCAGACCGTTTAGGCTCAGGCCTGGTTCTCGTCGATGTAGGTGATCGCGTCCTTGACGGTCCCGATCTTCTCGGCCGCGTCGTCGGGGATCTCGACGCCGAACTCCTCCTCGAACGCCATGACGAGTTCGACGATATCGAGGCTGTCGGCGCCCAGGTCGTCGATGAAGCTGGCGTCCTCGGTCACCTTGTCGGCCTCGACGCCCAGGTGCTCGACGACGATCTTCTTCACGCGGTCGGCGGTCTCGCTCATGCTTCTTCCCTTTGGCCGTGCTTGGTGTTCCTGAACGCACCTAGAACGGGGCCTTTCCCCGCGCAAGCTTCAGATCATCGCCATGCCGCCGTTGACGTGCAGCGTCTGGCCGGTGACGTATCCGGCCTCGCGGCTGGCGAGATAGACGACCGCGGCCGCCACGTCCCCGCCCTCCCCGAGCGCGCCCGACGGGATGCGCGCCGCGAGCTGCGCCTTCTGCGCGTCGGGCAAGGCGTCGGTCATCGCCGAGCGGATGAAACCCGGCGCGACGCAGTTGACGGTAACGCCCCGGCCCGCGAGTTCCTGCGCGACCGCCTTGGACAGACCGACGAGCCCCGCCTTGGAGGCGGCGTAGTTGGCCTGTCCGGGGTTGCCGGTCGCGCCGACCACCGACGTGACGGAGACGATCCGGCCGAAGCGCGCCTTCATCATCGGCTTGGACGCGGCGCGGACCAGCCGGAACGCGGCTTCCAGGTTGACGCCGATCACGTCGGCCCATTCGGCGTCCTTCATCCGCATCACGAGGTTGTCGCGCGTGACGCCCGCGTTGTTGACGAGGATGTCGAGCCCGCCGCCCAGCGCCGCGACCGCGCGCGGCACGAGCGCGTCGACCGCGGCCGCGTCGGACAGGTCGCAGGCGAGCGGAACGTGATCGCCGCCGAGCGTGGCGCGAAACGCCTCCAGCTTGTCGGCGTTGGATCCCGAGATGGCGAGCTTGGCCCCCCGCCCCGCCAACGCCCGCGCGATCGCCGAGCCGATGCCGCCCGACGCGCCGGTGACGAGCGCGGTCATGCCCGTGAGGTCGAACATGCCGGTCACAACGATTTCACCAGCGCGTCGAGGTCGTCCATCGACACGACGCTGACCGCGTTCGCGTCGGGCGCGATGCGCTTGACCATGGGAGCCAGCACTTTCCCGCCGAACTCGACGAAGTGGGTCACGCCCGCGTCGACCATGCGCTCCACCGACTCGCGCCAGCGGACCATGCCGGTGACCTGGGCCACGAGCAGCCGCCGGATCGCGGCCGGATCGGCGACGGGCGCGGCCTCCACGTTGCCGTACACGGGCACCAGCGGCCCGCGCAGGTCGGCGTCGGCGAGCGCCGCCTCCATCTCGCGCGCGGCGGGCGCCATCAGGCCGCAATGGAACGGCGCGGAGACGGGGAGGAGGAGCGCGCGCCTGGCCCCCATCCCCTTGGCGAGCGCCACCGCGCGCTCGACGGCGGCGCGGTGGCCGGAGATGACGACCTGGCCGGGATCGTTGTCGTTGGCGACCGCGCAGACGAGATCGGGCCCGCCCTCCTGCCTGATCGCGGCGACCGCCGCCGCGGCGATCGCGCCCGCGCGCTCCACGTCCGCGCCGAGCACGGCGGCCATCGCCCCCTCGCCCACCGGAACGGCGCGCTGCATGGCTCGGCCGCGCAGCTTGAGCAGCCGGGCGGTGGTGGAAAGGTCGAGCGCCTGCGCGGCGCACAACGCGCTGTACTCGCCCAGGCTGTGGCCCGCGACGTAGTCGGCCTTGTCGGGCAGGCGGACGCCCGCGTCGCGTTCGAGCACGCGCAACGTGGCGATCGCGTTGGCCATGATCGCGGGCTGCGCATTCTCCGTGAGCTGGAGTTCGTCGGCGGGCCCGTCGGCCATGAGGCGGAGCAGGCCTTGACCGAGCGCCTCGTCCACCTCGCCGAACACGTCGCGCGCAGTCGCGCTCGCCCCGGCCAGCGCGCGGCCCATGCCGACCGCTTGGCTGCCCTGCCCCGGAAAGATGAATGCGCGCATGGGTGCTCCCTGAAACCTTGGCCGTCGGACTAGGCGAGCCGCCCGGCGAGGGTCAACCGGCGCGGATCAGGAGCATCGTCGGTTCCGGCCGGACCAGCCGCCGTTCGATCGGAGCGGGCAGGAGCGGACCCAAGCGGACCGCCCGGATCAGCGCGCCGAGGCGGGTCGGGGGCGACGGATAGCGGGCGAGCACGCGACCGGCGCGCGCGCCCTTGTCCTGGACCACCACAAGCGATCCGGTCCGGGCCGGTCCGGCGCTCAGGCGCCCGCCCCCGCCCCCACCCCCGCCCCCGCCCAACCGCAGCGCGAGCCGCGCGCGCCCCACGTCCTCCGGATCGCCGTGGACTACCTCGTCGGGATGCGACCGGGCGGCGGCGACCAGCGCCTCCATCGGCCAACGCGGATGAGCGTCGCCGGCGGACAACAGCAGCAGGTGCGCGCCGATCAGCGCGGCCAGCAGCGCGGAACGCGGCCGCGCCGGCATCCGGTCGAGCCAGACCGCGACCAGCAGCACCGCGGCCAGGGCCGGAAGCATGAAGTAGCGCGGGTTAAGCACGAGCTTAGTCGCGAGCACGGCCACCAGCAGGAAGCCCGCGCCCGCCATCGCCGCGAGCACGGTCACGCGCGGGCGGGCGGCGGAGGCGATCCGGCGGTGCGCGCCGGCCGCGGCGGCCGCGATCGCCGTCCAGAACAACAGGCCGAAATCGTTGTTGACGAGCAGGACCAGCAGCGGATCGACCAGCGGATGGACGAGCAGGTTGCCTTCCAGATTGGCGGCGCGGTCGATCGTCGAGTCGTGGTTGAACGCGATCGCGTAGCGGCGGAGCGGGTCGCCCGTGAGCAGCCCCTGGAACGCCGCCTCGGCCCCGAGCACGGCCAGCGCGCCGACGCCGGCTGCGACCAGCAACTCGCGCCGGAGCGGCCGTCCGAGCAGGAACAACGGCGCGAGCCCGATCAGCGGCAACGCGGTCGTCTCGCGGCAGAGCATGGCCAGACCGAAGCAGACGCCACCGCCGAACGCCCAGGCTAACCTGCTTTCGGGGCGGGTCAGCAGCATGATCCCCGCCAGGAGCAACGACGCTTCGAGCAGGTCGACGCCCACGGTGGTCGCCTGCGAGACCACGACCGGGAGCGTCGCGGTCAGCAACGCCGCCAGCCACCCGCTCCGCTCGCCGCCGAGCGAGCGGCCGAACGCTCCCATGACGGCCACGAGCAGGATGTAGAACAGCAGCGCGGTGGCCGCGAACGCCGCGAAGCCGTCGCCCAGGAGCGCGAGCGCGCCTGCGAAGGTCAGGACGAGCGGGAACCGCGTCGTCCAATGGTCGCCGCCGGGGAACGGCGGCCGCGTCAGCCATTCGGCCGCGCCCGCGTGATAAAGCGAGTCGTCCGACGCGATGTACCCGGTCCAGCCGATCGCGACCGCCGCGACCATCGCCGCCGGAACGAGCGTCGCCCAGCCGAGCCGGTCGCGCCGGATGCCTGCGGGTCGGTCCACCATGCGGCCGGCGATGCCACGCGCCGGTGTATATTCCGTTCACCGCCCCCGCCTTGCCTTTGTCGGCCAGGACGTTAAGGCGCGCTGGTCGCCGGCGGGCACGTTCCCGGCACGACGACACCGAAGAAAGCCGGAGGGGCGCACCGCACTGGGCGGGCGTCAGCGATCGGCCAGATACGAAGGACGACCATGGCTCTGTACGAGCACACGTTCCTTGCGCGCCAGGATCTGGCGCAGGCGCAAGTGGACGCGCTGGCGGAAAACGCCGCGCGCATCATCACCGAAAACAACGGCCGCGTGGTCAAGACCGAGAATTGGGGCCTGCGTACGCTCGCCTACCGGATCGCCAAGAACCGCAAGGCGCATTACGTCATGCTCGAGATCGACGCCCCCGGTGACGTGGTCGCCGAGCTCGAGCGCCAGACGCAGATCAGCGAGGACGTCATCCGCTACATGACCGTCCGCGTCGACGCGCTGGAGGAAGGCCCGAGCGCGATGATGCGCAAGCAGGAGCGCGACCGCGAGCGCCGCGGCGACCGCGAGGGCGGTCGTGGAGATCGTCCCGACCGCGGTGAGCGTTCGGACCGTGGGGATCGCGGCGACCGTCCCGACCGTCCGCGCCGTGACGCGCAAGAGGAGACCGCATAATGGCCCGCCCGTTTTTCCGCCGCCGCAAGAGCTGCCCGTTTTCCGCCAAGGACGCCCCGCGGATCGACTATAAGGACGTCCGGCTGCTCCAGGGCTTCGTGTCGGAGCGCGGCAAGATCGTCCCCAGCCGGATCACGTCGGTGGCCGGCAAGAAGCAGCGCGAGCTGGCGATCGCGATCAAGCGCGCGCGCCATCTGGGCCTGCTGCCCTATATCGTGAAGTGAGGACGGACCGATGGATGTGATCCTGCTTGAGCGCGTCGAGAAGCTCGGCGCCATCGGCGACGTCGTCACCGTCAAGGACGGCTTCGCGCGCAACTTCCTCCTGCCGCGCAAAAAGGCGCTGCGCGCCAACGACGCCAATCGGAAGGTGTTCGAATCGAACCGTACGCGGATCGAGTCGGACAACGCCAACCGCCGCGGCGAGGCGGAGTCGGAGGCCAAGACGTTCGAGGGCGTCAAGGTCATGCTGATCCGCCAGGCGTCGAACACGGGCCAGCTATACGGATCGGTCGCGGTGCGCGACCTCCTCGAGATGCTCGCGGCCGACGGCCACAAGGTCGCCAAGTCGGCGATCGTGCTCGACAAGCCGATCAAGGCGATCGGCGTGTACGACGTGAAGGTCGCGCTGCACCCGGAGGTGTCGGTGACCATCAAGGTCAACGTCGCCCGTTCGCCCGAGGAGGCCGCGATGCAGGCCGAGGGCGTCGACGTCATGGCATCGATGTTCGAGCGCGACGAGGCGGGCTTCGTCGAGGAGTACGACCCCAACGCCGAACCGGGCGCGACCGCCGACGTCGCGCCGCGGGACGAGCAGCAGCCGCAGGGCTGAGCCCTGCCCGGCAACCGCCAACGACAGGGGCCGCTCGGAGATGATCCGAGCGGCCCCTTTTTCACGTCCCGGCGCTGCGGGTCCGTGGCCCTCCGGATCCTATGGGCAGATCACGCAGGCGCTGACGACGGCGGCGAGCGGTATGATCGCGAAGATGACGGGAAGGAGGTGCTTCATGGGGCGTGGCCTGCGTTCGGGGTTACCTGTCACGCGGATAATGCATATTCCCGGCTAAGGTTGCGGGCGCGTTAACGAATCTTAACGAAACGATCCGTTTCGATTCGGGACGGGATTCAGCGCCGCCCGAACAGCTTCTCGATGTCGCCGTGCGCCAGCTTCACCCAGGTCGGGCGGCCGTGGTTGCATTGCCCCGAACGCGGGGTGGCCTCCATCTCGCGCAGGAGCGCGTTCATCTCCGCGACATCGAGCACCCGGCCCGCGCGCACCGATCCGTGGCAGGCGATCGTCGCGGCGACGTGGTCAAGACGCTCGCGCAAGCTCAGCGCCTCGTCATACGCGCCCAGCTCGTCGCCCAGGTCCGCGAGCAGCGCCGCCGCGTCCGGCTGGCCGAGCGGGGCAGGCGTGGCGCGCACCAGCATCGCGCGCGGGCCGAAGCGTTCGATCTCAAGCCCGAAACCGGCCAGCTCCCCCGCCCTCGCCTCCAGCCGGTCGCAGGCGGGCTCGTCGAGCTCGACGACTTGCGGCAGCAGCAGCGCCTGCGCGGCCACGCGCCCGCCGGCGGCGGCGGCGCGCAGGCGTTCGAGGACGATCCGCTCGTGCGCGGCGTGCTGGTCGACGAGCACCAACCCGTCCTCCGCCTCCGCGACGATGTAGGTCTTCGCCACCTGCCCGCGCGCCACGCCGAGGGGATGCGCCCCGGGCGGAACGGGAGACCAGGCGGGCTCGGCGCGGGCCTGCGGCGGTCCGGTCAGGAAGGTCGGGCGCGCCTCGTGGACCGCCGGTCGGTCGAGCAGCGCCGTGGCGTATCCGCTCCCGTCCCGCCGGTCTTCCACCAAGGCGGAAGCGGGCTGGAACATGGCGATCGCCGACCCGGGCGCGTGCCGGACCGCGCGGTGGCCCGCCGCGTCGAGCGCGCGGCGCAGGCCCGACACGATCAGACCGCGCACCAGCACCGCGTCGCCGAAGCGCACCTCCGTCTTGGCGGGGTGGACGTTGACGTCGACCAGCTCCGCGGACAGATCGAGGAACAGGGCGACGATCGCATGGCGGTCGCGCGGCAGCATCTCGGCATACGCTCCGCGGATCGCGCCGAGCAGCAGCCGGTCGCGCACGGGGCGGCCGTTGACGAACAGATATTGATGGTCCGCGACGCCGCGGTTGAAGGTGGGCAGGCTCGCCACCCCGCCCAGCCGATAGCCGTCGCGCTCGGCGTCGATCGGCACGGCGTTTTCGCCCAGCATCCGGTCGGTGAGCGCGGCGACGCGCGCGGGGCGGTCGTCGCCCGCATCGGCGGTCAACACGCGGCGGCCGTCATGCTCGACGGCAAAGGCGATGTCGGGCCGCGCCATCGCCAGCCGCCGGACGACGTCCAAGCAGGCGGCATATTCCGAGCGCGCGGAGCGGAGGAACTTGCGCCGGGCGGGCAGCTTGGCGAACAGCTCTTCGACGATCACGCGCGTACCGGGCGGGAGCGCGGCCGGGCCCTCGCGCTCGACGCGGCCGTTGTCGACCACTCGCGCCCAGCCGTCCGCTCCGCGAGGCCGCGACTCGATCGTGAAGCGCGCGACGCTGGCGATCGAGGGCAGCGCCTCGCCGCGGAAGCCCAGCGTCGTCACGGCCTCGATCGCCTCGTCCGGCAGCTTCGATGTGGCATGGCGTTCGAGCGCCAGCGCCATGTCGGCGGGCGTCATGCCGCAGCCGTCGTCGGCCACCTCGATCCGCACCAGGCCGCCTTCGCGCAACGCCACCGCGATGCGCGTCGCGCCCGCGTCGACCGCGTTCTCGACCAGTTCCTTCAGCGCGCTGGCGGGCCTTTCGACCACTTCACCGGCGGCGATCCGGTTGACCAGGCGTTCGGGCAGGCGTCGTATTGACATGCCCGGTATCCTAGCCCACCGGACGGCGTCCCGCGACCCGCAAACGCGAACACCCGGCGTTAGGTGAAGTGACGCGGGCTACGCGAGATGATGTGCATCTCGCCGGTGCCCGTGGGGGGCCGCCGGCGCTCTACGGGGTTCAACCGCTTCGATGGCCTTTTCGCGTTTCTTCCGGTTCATGTCGCACGACATGGCGATCGATCTCGGCACCGCCAACACCGTCGTCTATGTCCGCGGGCGCGGCATCGTGCTCAACGAGCCTTCGGTCGTCGCGGTCGAGACGATCAACGGTGTCAAGCGCGTGAAGGCTGTCGGCGACGACGCCAAGCTGATGATGGGCAAGACTCCAGGCTCGATCGAGGCGATCCGCCCGCTTCGCGACGGCGTCATCGCCGACATCGACGTCGCCGAACAGATGATCAAGCACTTCATCCACAAGGTGCATGGCGGCAAGATGCGCGCCTGGCGCTTTCCCGAGATCGTGATCTGCGTGCCGTCTGGGTCTACCAAGGTCGAGCGCCGCGCGATCCGCGACGCGGCGTCGAACGCGGGCGCGAGCCAGGTGTGGCTGATCGAGGAGCCGATGGCGGCCGCGATCGGCGCGGACATGCCGG
>CAXTFF010000015.1:0-15275 GCA_964243325.1 uncultured Sphingomonas sp. | reverse complement strand
ACCGCCTGACCCGATCGCGGTTCCGCTGTTTCGAAGCCCGTCGTCCTTGGCCGGACGGCGGGCTTTTTCGCGTCTCAAGCATCGAGCCGGAACTTGAGCAGCAGCGTCCGCTGCAGCACGAACTGGTTGTCGTCCGACACGAGCCAGACGATCGTCGCCCCGCCCTCCCGCACCACCGCCATCCCCTCGAAATTATCGTGGAGCAGCGGCGCGTCCAGCCGCGCGATCGTCTGCCCATCCACGACCGCGCCCGCGCGCATCGCCCCGCGCGCGACCAGCACCAGCCGGGTCCGCCACCGGAAGGGCGGCGCGAAGCCGCGCTCCAACACCAGCATCCGCCCGTCCGGCAGCTCCGCGACCTCGACCGGGTCGTAGCCCCGCTCCGGCCGGTACTGGAACCGCGCCGCCCGCGTGTCCGGAGCGGTCGGGTCGCCCGCGAACACCGCCCCCACGCGCGTCCGGGGCTTGCGCCCGTCCCTGCCCCGCGGCGGGCGGCGCGATTCGGACAGGGTGACGAAGCGCCCGTCCCGCAGCCGCGCCATGCCCTCCGCCCCGCCGCCGGTCGGCCAGTTCGCCATGGCGGGCGGCGCGCGCCACCGCTCGCCGCGCGCGAAATCCGGGGCGTAGCGCCAGATCGCGTTGGTGTTCTCGAACGCCACCCAGACGCGCCCGTCCTTCGGGTCGACCGCCATCGACTCCGAATCGCGGTCGGACTTCTTCCACCCCGTCCCCGGTCCCGCGGGCAGCGGGTCGAACCGCACGCCGCGCGGCCGCCAGCCGCTTCCCATCCGGAACCGCAGCAGGTTGCCGCCGTCGCTCAGCAGCGTGAACCGCTCGCCCCGGACCAGCAGCGCGGAGAAGCCGCCGAACGCCGGGTCGCCGCTGTCCAGCGCCACCCCGCCCAAAAAGGTCAGCGCCCCCACCCGCCGCCGCGCCGGGTCGCCCGGGTCCAGCATCACCCGATCGGCGGTCACGCGCGGCGCGGGCGCGGGCAGCGCCAGCCGCTCGTCCCCCGCCCAATCGGGCGTGATCAGCATGAGCAGCAGGAAGGCCAGGGCGACGCGCATCGCGCCGGCCATAGCCGCCGGTGGACCGGGCGGCACCCTTAACCGCGGATAACGGGCACATTCAGGATCGGGTCAACGCGAATCACCTAGAGCGTATTCATCGGCGGCGGGGATCCTCCCCAACGCCGGACCGATCAAGCCAAGGAGTACCGGCATGTTCACCAAGCTCTCGCTCGCCGCCGCCGCGCTCACCATGTCCGCCGGCGCGCTCGTCCCCGCCTCCACCGCGCAGGCGCAGTACCGGGGCTACGACCGCGGCTACAGCCAGTACGACCGGGGGTATGACGACCGCTACGAGCGTCGCCAGTACCGCGACCGCCGCGGCTACAGCAATCGCCGGAATGGGGGCCGCTGCCGCTCGGGCGACACGGGCACGCTGGTCGGCGCGATCGCGGGCGGCCTGCTCGGCCGCACGATCGACACGCGCGGCGACCGGCTGCTCGGCACCGTGCTGGGCGCGGGCGGCGGTGCGCTGGCCGGGCGGGCGATCGAGCGCAGCGAGGATTGCCGCCGCTAAGGCAGGGCTGGAAGTCTAGGCTTCCAGCCCCGTGTGGGCCGCCCAAGCGGCCCGCGGCGTGCGGCGCGGCCGGCGGGTCTTCGGCCAGGCCGACGAACCCGTCCGACCCCGGCCTTCGCCGGGGCAGGCTAAGGCGGCTTCGCCGTCGCCTCCTTAACTCCTTCACAAGTTACCGCCCGTAGGCGGTGTGTACGGCCCCTGCGTAGCGTATCGGGGGCGAGGGGCCGGCTCGGCGTATTGAGCCGGCCCCTTTGTTCGTTCGGGCGCAGGCGCGGCCACGCCCGCGCCGATGCAAGCCGCGGAAGCGGCGCGCGGCGCCCGAACCGGCCGACGGGTCGGCCACGCCGACCCCGTTCGACGTGGAGCACGCGGCTTCGCCGCGGGCCGGGGTGAGTTGGGCTGATTGTCCGCTTTGGGTGGTAGCGGACATCGCTGCAGACGGTCTCCCTTCCATTCGCGCGTGGCGGTTCCGGATTCGCCGTCGGTCGCCGTGGCGACGGCTGCGCTTGCGCCGTGGAGGCGGTGGAAAAGATCGGGAGCGTATCGCGCCGGAAAACCCCCGGGCGACCGCGATCACCGCGAGCGATTCCCTGTCGCCTCGCTCATGCGCGACCCACGCCGTCGAGAGCGACCGTGGAATGGCCGGGGACCGCAGGCGACGCGGCCGTACGCACGTCCACGCCGAAGCGTTCGTGGACAAAGCGGCACAAGGCGTCCAGCGTCCGGTGCGCCGCCGTTTCGCGAAGCCGCCGCTCGGCTTCGTGTCGCTCACGCTCGATCGCGATCGACAGCGCTCGCGCGACGGGATCGGCGATGGCCGCCAATGTGTCGCGCTCGTCCTTGCCGTAGAAGCTTCCGTCCGGTCGCGGCCCGAGCAGCAGGAAGCCGACCTGTCCGACCCCGTCGGCTTGCAGCGAAACCCGCATCGGAAAGATCCGGTCGGCCCGATCGGTGTCGAGGCGGCCCGCCCCGGCGGGCCGCTCGCCGTGCATCGTCAGCCAAGCGCGCGCCGCGTCCGCGTCGATGTCCCAAGCTGCGATCACCCTCCCGCCCGCCACAACGGCGCCGTGCGCGGCGCGCACGCCGTGTTCGATACGGTGAAGCAGCGCGTCGGCCAGCGCCGCCGGGCTCGCCGTCTCGCGGAGGTCGCCGACCAGCAGCGGCAGCCCCTGGCGCAGGTGGAACAGATCGCCCTGGAAGCGTCGCTCCGCCCAGCGCGCCACCCGCCGGTTGATCGGCACGATGCAGATCGCCGCCATCGCCGCGCCGAGCACCCCGGCAGGCGCGCCGAGGCTTTCGCCGAGATACTCCTCCCCCAGCAGCTCCACCACCTTTTGCGACCCCGCGAAGACGCCGAGCAGCAGGATCGTGATCGAGCCATAGGCGACCGAGCGGCTGATCGTGGCGTCCGCGTCGTACAGGCGGTAGCGGAGCAGGCCTATCGTGATGGCTGCAAGTAGGATGGCCGACAAAGCTCCGCCGAACAGGTTTTCCGCCAGGATCGCCCAGATCGCGACCTCGATCGACGGGGCCTGCTCTCTGATCGTCGCCGCCGCCGTGTACAGGACGAGCGCGAGCGCGGCGGCGGCGAAGCCGAACAACACCCAGCGGATCTGCTGGACTTCCCGGCTGGCGGCCGAGCGTTTCATCCGGTCGGCCATGACGAACACGCTGATGATCATCCCCGCCGCGAGCGAGGCGTTGGTGAGAACGAAGCTGGACGCGATCGGCGTCGCGAGCACAACCGCGATCGTGACGAAGCTGAGGACCTTCACCTTCCTGCTCGTGAACCTGCCGTCGGGGAACAGGATCAACATCAACAACAAAGTGACCGTCGCCGATCCATTGAGGATCAAATACGCCGCCGAAGTCTCCGAATATCCGCCGAACCAGCCAACACTGGGTCCGAAGCCCAGACTCGAGCAGAGTAGCGCCAGCGACGCCCAGGGCGCGAAACGGTCCTTGGTCCGTCGCGCGAGCAGCAACGCCCCGCACAGCAGGGGCAGCAGGCCGGTACCGATGTACAACCCGATGATGGAGGTGGCGAAGACGATGCCGCGGCGCAGTTGCGCCTTGCGATAGGACTCGCGCAGATGGTCCGGGTCGCGGGTCAGCCGGTGTTCCGCCCGGCGGCCGTCGGGCGCGACCGTCGCCACGCGCGCGACGGTGCCGGTCTCGCCGCGAAGGGCATCGATCACGTCGGCGCGCCGGTCGACGTTCCTGCCGTCGACCGCCACGATCCGCTGGCCGCGGGCGATCCCCGCGCGCGCGGCCTCGTCGGTCTGCGGATAGGCGATGACGGCACGGTCCACGATATCGGTCCGCAGGTCGATGCCGGTCGCCCCCGTCGGGCTGACGACGCCCTCCCGCCGCCATGCTTCCCACAACGGCACCGCCGTGCCGATCGCGGCGGCGACGAACAGGCCCAGCCAGATCGGGAGATACGCCCACCAGCCGGTCCCGCGAATACGGGGTAGCTCGTCCGGCAACCAGCTTCTTGTCGGCACCGTACCCATCGAAGACCCCACCCCGAACGATGCCCGAGAAGAAGCGCGATGAGGCCCGAACCGTCAAGCCTCCGCCGTCATCGGCGAAGGTGCCAAGAACATTCGCGCGTCCGCCGGCAACTCGACCCCGGTCGGGAACAATCGCTCTCGGTGAGCGAAATCCCGGTGCAGGCCGCCGATGACGAAGCGGATGTACATGCCCGCTCCCGACGGTTTCCGTTGCCTCGCTCGTGCCCGCTACGGGTCGGGAGCGGACGTCAGTTCACCCGATCACGCACGATCATAAGGAAACAAGGCGAGAAGGGCCGGCAAAGCTGCCGCCATGACGGCGAACGGGCTGGTCGGCTTCGCTGCCAATCCGTCGGCCGTGCCGGGCGATGCTCGCCGCTTGCGCGGCGCGCACCGGCGCGGAAGCTGCGCTTCCGCGCCTTCGCCCGTCAGTACATATGCTGCCCGCCGTTGATGGACAGCGTCGAGCCCGTGACGAACCCGGCCTCCTCGCCGCACAGGAACACCACCCCCCGCGCGATCTCCGCCGCCGCGCCCAGCCGTCCCACCGGGATCCGCGCCACGATCTTCTCCAGCACGTCGCCGGGCACCGCCGCCACCATGTCCGTGTCGATATAGCCCGGCGCGATCGCGTTCACCGTCACCCCGAACTTCGCGCCCTCCTGCGCCAGCGCCTTGGTGAAGCCGTGGATGCCCGACTTAGCGGCGGCGTAGTTGACCTGGCCGTACTGCCCGGCCTGCCCGTTGATCGACCCGATATTGACGATCCGCCCCCATTTGCGCTCCCGCATTCCCGGGAACACCGCCTTGGCCATGTTGAAACACCCGCCCAGGTTCGTGTCGATCACCTCGCGCCACGCCTGGTAGCTCATCTTCAGGATCGTCCCGTCGCGCGTGATGCCGGCGTTGTTGACCACAACATCGACCGGCCCCAGCTCGTCGGCCACGCGTGCGCAGCCGTCCAGGCAAGCTTCGTGATCGGCGACGTCCCACTTGTACGCTTTGATCCCTGTCCGCCCGGTGAAGTCGCCCGCGCGCGCATCGTTGCCCGCATAGGTCGCCGCGACCGTCATGCCCGCCTCCTGCAGCGCCAGGCTGATCGCCTCGCCGATCCCCCGCGTCCCGCCCGTCACGATCGCCACACGCGCCATCAGCTCTCTCCTTCTTATCGGCCTCGACGCTACGGAACGGCTATCCAGCCCGCAAGCTCCCGCCCCAGTATGCTGCGCAGCATTTCCACCCCCGGCGGGCTGTCGTTCAGGCACGGGAGGTACGCGAACCGCTCCCCTCCGGCCGCCTCGAAGCTCTCGCGTCCGCGGATGGCCAGCTCCTCCAACGTCTCGATGCAGTCGGCCGAAAAGCCCGGTGCCAGGATCGCCACCTTCTTCACGCCTTTCGCGCCCAGCTCTTCCAACACCGTGTCGGTCGCGGGCGTCAGCCACTTGGCCGGGCCGAAGCGCGACTGGAACGCCACCGTCAGCTCGCGGTTCATCGCCTCCGACAGCAATCGTGCTGTCTTGCGGCAATGGCAGTGATACGGATCGCCCAGCTCCAGCGTCCGCTTAGGCATCCCGTGGAAGCTCGCCATCACCACCTCCGGCTCGAAATCGAGCGCTGCCAACTCCGCCTCCACCAGCGTCTTCAGCGCGCCGATATAGGCCGGGTCGTCATGATAGGGCGGCAGGGTCCGGATCGCCGGTTGCCACCGCTTGGCCGCCATGTGCGCGAACGCCCGGTCGTTGGCGGTCGCGGTCGTCGCCGCGCAATATTGCGGATAGAGCGGCGCCAGCAGGATGCGCTCGCACCCCGCCGCCCGCATCGCGTCGATCCGGTCGGGGATCGACGGGTTGCCGTACCGCATCGCGTAATCGACCACCACGTCCGGCCCCCACGCGCCCTGGAGCGCCGCGCATTGCGCGCGCGTGATCGCGGCGAGCGGACTGCCCTGATCGGTCCACACCAGCCCATAGGCGTGCGCGGACTTCTTGGGCCTGGTCTGGAGGATGATCCCGCGCAGGATCGGCTGCCAGGCGAGCTTGGGTATCTCCACCACCCGCTGGTCCGACAGGAACTCCAGCAGGTAGCGTTTCACCGCGCGCGGGGTCGGCTCGTCGGGGGTTCCCAGGTTGGTGAGCAGGACGCCCACCTTGCGGGGCGGGATGGCGGGATGGTCGAGGGGCGGGATCATACCCCCGATCTAAGGGGCAGCGACCGGATGCGCACCCCCGTCGCCGCCTGCAAGGCGTTGGCGATCGCGGGCGCGACCGGCGGCACGGCGAGCTCGCTGACGCCGCCGGGCTGTTCGGGGCTGGCGATCAGCTCGACGGTGATGTCGGGCGTGTCCGCCAGGCGGGGCAACCAGAGCCGGTCGAACCCGCGCGCGGTCGGCCGCCCGCGTTCGAACCCCGTCGACGCGCCCAGCGCCTGACCCAACCCGAACACCAGCCCGCCCTCGATCTGCTGGCGCACCAGGTCGGGGTTGATGACCGCCCCGCAATCCACCGCCGCGACCAGCCGCCGCACCACCGGCCGCCCGTCCGCGCCCATGTCGGCCTCCGCCATCACCGCGATCCGGCTGCCGCGAAAGCTGTGGCACGCCATCCCCTGCCCCGATCCGGGCACCCCGCCCTCCCAACCGCCGAGCGACGCCGCCGCCGACAGGCACCGCGCCAGCCGGGGATCGCCGCCCAGCATCCCGATCCGGAACGACACCGCCTCCGACGACCCCGCATGCGCCAACTCGTCGAGGAAGCATTCGGTGAAGAAGCAGGTGTAGCCATGCGCCCCGCCGCGCAGGTGCCCGGTCCGCAGGCCCGTGTCGGCGGGATGATGGTCGACCGCGTGATCGGGCAGCCGGTAGGGCGGCACCGCCCCACCGACCGCGTACGCGTCGCCAGGGGCGGCGATCGCCGCCGCCCGCCCCACCAACCGTCGCGCGAGCTCGCGCCCGGTTTCCGGCGAGGCGATCTTCGCGCTCCATCCCAGGATCGACCCGCCGGGCGCGAGCCGCGCCGCCATCAGCGCGATCGCCGCCGGGCGGTGCCGCCCCCGCTGGATCTCCTCGCCGCGCGTCCACACCAGGTTCACCGGCCTCTTGAGCAGGACCGCCAGCCACGCCGCCTGTTCGACCGCGTCCGTCTCCAGCCGCGCGCCGAAGCCGCCGCCGATCAGCATGGGATGCACGACCACGTCGCTTACGCCCACTCCCGCCGCGTCCGCCGCCGCGATCCGAGCGCGCGCCGGCGCCTCGGTCGGGCACCAGACCTCCAGCCGGCCGTCGCGGAACGCCGCGACCGCGCTCGCCGTCTCGATCGCGGCATGGACGCCCGGCCCGACGCGGTACTCGGCCGTGATCAGCCGCGCCCCCCGGAAAACCGCCCGCAGATCGCCCGCCCCGGCGATCCGCGTCCCCTGGCCGCCCAGCGCCGCGTCCAGCGCCGCCTCGACGCCGGCGTCGTCGACCGCGCCGCGGCGCGTCCCGAACCGCGGCGCGAGCGCGTCCAGCCCGCGCTCCGCCGCCCAGCCCGTGGTCGCCACCGCCGCGACCCATCCGGGCGTCTCCACGACCTGCAGCATGCCCCGGACCCGGTCCGCCGCCGCCCGGTCGACCCGCACCAGGCCGCTCCCACCCAGCGGCCCCGCCCGCACGCGTACATGCACCATGTCCGCCAGCCGGATGTCGCCCGTGAAATTCGCCGACCCGTCGACCTTGGCGGGCGCGTCGAGCCGCGGCACCGACCGCCCGGCGAGCCTTCCCGCCCCGCCCTGCCCGACCGGAAGCGGATCGGGCAGGGCGCCTCCCCCGGCGGCCGCCGCCTCTGCCGCCAGCTCGGCGAAGCGCGCGCGCTTGCCCTCATGGACCACGAACCCCCGCTCGGTCGCGCACGCTTCCCACGCCACGTCCCAGCGCCGCGCCGCCGTCTGCGCCAGCAGCACCCGCGCCGCCGCCGCGCCCGCGCGCGCGGGCTCCTCGAACCGCCGGATCGAACTCGACCCCGCCGTCAGCATCAGCGGCGCCCCCCGCACGACGCGGTCGCGCACCGCCCCCGGGATGCCGTCGAACATCCCCTCGAACAGTTCGGCCACGCCCGACGGGTTGGCGTAGGCCGGGCTGACCGGCGCGGCTTCGACGCCGACCGTGCGCCAGTCCGCCCCCAGCTCGTCCGCGACGATCTGCGGGATGGCGGTATAGACGCCCTGCCCGCCCTCGGCCTGCGGCACCGCGACGATCACCCGCCCGTCCTCGCCGATCTTGAGCCACGCGCCGAACGGGTGCTCGCCGGGCCCGAGCGCGAGATTCGGCGGATAGTCGCGCGGCCACAGGCCCCACGCGACCACCAGCCCGACGCCCACGCCGCCGCCCACGAGCAGTACCCGCCTGCTTACCCCTTCCGCCATCCGGCGCGCCCTACCGGGCCGGCGGGCGCATCGCCAGCCGGCTCAGAAGAAGCCGGGCACCTCACGTTGCGGCGCGGTCGGCGCGTCGGGGGTCAGCAGCGCGCGCCGCCCGGAGGCGGTCGCGCCCACGCTCGCCTCGCGCCCGGCGGACGCGATCGTGGAACAGCTCCGCCCGGCCAGGAAGTCGAGCGCCGAGCGTACGGACGCCTCGCGCGGGTCGCCCAGCTGGAACGCCAGGTCGTCGCCCGCGGCGCAGCTCGCGCGCACGACGGTCTTCAGGCCGTCGTAATAGTTCCCCTGCCGGTCGCGGTTCTGCGTCGCGAACGCCACGACGCGCAAGCGGTCGTCGCACGCCGCGCGGTCGATGCCGATCTGCCCCACGGGCTTGCCGAAGGTGTTGGTCCCGATCAGCGCCGCGCGATCGCTCAGATACGGCACGAAACTGTTGATCACCAGTTCGCTCGCCGACGCGGTCGCGCCCGTGCCGATGAAGGCGATCCGCGTCGGCGCGATCGATTGCGGCTGGGGCGAGAAGGTGCGCGTGTCGTCGTTGGACGACTTCTCGGGCCGGAAGGTCGTGAAGCTGAACACGTCCGACGCCGTCCGGTCCCGGCCCAGCAGATCGCCCATCAGCTCGGCGATCGACACCAGCCCACCGCCGTTATAGCGGAAATCGACGATCACCTCCGTCACCCCCGCCGCCCGGAACGACGCGAACGCGTCGCGCAGCGCCGGGTCGGCGGTCTCGATGAAGGTGCGCAGGTTCAGGTACCCGACCTGCTTGCCGCCGTCGTTCAGGATACGCGCGCCGTACCGCGACGATACCGGCGTCAGCTCGAAATCCGCCTTGGCCACCGTCAGCTCGCGCGTGCCCAACGCCGGATCGGATACGCGCAGCACACGCGTCGTCCCCGCCGTCGTCGGCCCGAGCGCCGTGTTCAGCCCCGCGCCGCCCTCGCTCGCCAGGATGTCGCTCACCGGCCGCAGGTTCGCCGAGGTCGTGCCGATCGCGACGATCTCCGCGCCCCGGTCGATCCCGGCCGCCAGCGCGGGCGCGCCCTCGAACGCTTCGGACACCAGCAGGCGGCGGTTGGCCGCGTCGGTCGCCAGCCGGATGCCGAAGCCCGCGCTGGTGCCGGAATTGAAGAACGCGTTCTCCTCGCGGATCGACGTCAGGAAGGTGAAGTTCCGGTCGCGCCGCTGGCTCCTGGCGGTCGCGGTCAACCCGTCGATATAGGCCTGCACGGTCGCGAAGCCCGACGGGTCGAGCACGGCCGGCAGCGTCTCGGGGAACAGGTAGAACTCGCGCAGCTGGGCGGCCGCCCAATCCTGCCGGTCGCGCAGCGAACAGGTCGCGGCCGTTGTCGGGGTCGGCGTGGGCGCGGGCGTCACCGCGACGGGCGGCGTCGTCCCCGAACCGCCATCGCCGCCACCGCCACACGCGGCCAGCAGGGAAACGAGTGCGGCCATTGCCCCAAAACGCGAACGCTTCATGTGAAACTCCCGATTTCTCCGATGCTTAACGTACGGATACGACCCTGTCAGGCCTTTTCCGTCCATCGGATCTACGCAGGTTACCGCGCGGTGGACGCACCCGCCGCGGGGCGAACCGTCACCGTTCCGGCATGGTGGAGGCGGCCGGGATCGCGATCACGCGCGGCGCGGCGTCCGGCGCGGGTATCGCGGACGCCCGCCGGGCCCGGCGCGGTCCGCGCAGCGTGTCGATCTCCGCCTGCCGCCGCTCCAGGTAGGACCGGCGAATCGCGGCGTACGGATCGCGGCTCGCCTTGAGCACCTCCAGCCGCTCGTCGTTTTCCGCGCGGTAATCGAGCGCGCCGATATTGAGGAGCGGGATCGTCACCAGCGGATTGTCGAGCGGCGGGACGGTCGTCACCGGCACCGCCACCTGGTCGACGATGTTGCCGATCAGGTCGCGCACCGTCACCGGGCCGATCAGCGGCAGGAACAGGAACGGCCCGGGCTTCACGCCGTAATAGCCGAGCGTATTGGCCAGGCTGTTGCGCCGCCTGGGCAGGTTGAACGGCCTGCGCTTGGCCACGTCGAACAACCCCGCCGCGCCGACGGTGGTGTTGACCGCGAACCGCCCGACCGTCTCGACCGCCTTGCCGGGCTTGAGCTGCAGCAGGAAGTTCAACGCCGCGATCGGCTCGCGCAAATTGCCGATGAAGTTGCGCAGGCCGCTGCGGATGGGGCTGGGCACGTTGCGCTTGTAGGCGCGCGCGGCGGGGCCGATCACCGCGTCGTCGACCGCCTGGGTGACCTTGAAGCTTTCCTCGTTGGCGCCCGCCAGCGGATCGCCGCGCCGGTCGCGCCCGATCACGACCACATCGCCCGCCTGCCCGGCCTGATCCTGGGCTGCGGGGGCAGGCGCGGATGGCGATGGGCTCGTCGGCGGCGACGCGACCTGCCCATCGCTCGCGAAGACCGGAGACAGCTCGGTCGCGACCGGCGGCGGCATCGTCGCCGACGCGACGGGCGACCCGGTCAGCGCCGATGCGATCGCGAACGCGGTGATGCCGATCTGCCTGTCCTTCTCGCCACAACGGCCCGGGCACCGCGCCCGGTCGCATACCGATACCGGCGGTCGTTGAAAATCCCGTAAGCGAGGCAGCGGTCGGCTAGGCCTCGACGCCCACCTTCATGTCGCCCCGCAAGCTCTCCGCCATCGCGGTCAGCAACGCGGCGGCGTGGCGCAGGCCCGATCCCGCGCCGTCGGCCGCGTCCGCCAGTTCGTACTGCACATCGGCGGCGGTCTCGACGATGTCGACGGCCTCCATGATCGTCAGAACGCCGCGTTCCTTGAGCCCGTGGATCAGGCTTTCAACCAGCAACAGCGCCGCCTGGCCGTACGGGTCTTTCACGTCCGGGACATGCGACAGCGTGGGATGCGCGGCGGTCCGGCCGGCGTCGATTTCGATGGTCATGGAATTAAGGCCTTCTTTTCGCCAGGACGAATAGCCCTCGGCTTTCGGCCAGACTTGCTAGATGCTGACGGTACTTGGGAGGTAAACGCTTCGACGGGCCAAACCACCCATCAAATAAACATCCTATAATCACAATCAGCAATATTCTTTGCGGCCGCACAAGGTATACCCTGACCTATGGCCAACCGATTTATCCAGAAATTGAGCGGCTTGGCCGATCTGACGGCATCCGACGTCGCGGTGTTGGAACATGCGACCGGTTGGGGCCGCACCTATACGGCCCGCCAGGACCTGATCCGCGAGGGCGACCAGCCCGGCCCCGTCTTCGTCATCCTGGAAGGCTGGGCCTGCCGCTACAAGATCCTGCCCAACGGCACGCGCCAGATCATGGCGTTCCTGATGCCCGGCGACGCCTGCGACCTGCATATCAGCATGTTGGCGGAGATGGATCACGGCATCCAGGCGATCGGCCCCGCCCGCGTGGCGACCGTGGGGCGCGAGGAGATGCGGACGATGATGCACGAGCACCCGGCCATCGCCCGCGCGATGTACGTGGCCCAGCTCGTCGACGAGGGGATCATGCGGTCGTGGATCGTCAGCATGGGCAGGCGGAGCAGCCAGGAGCGCGTCGCGCACCTCATGTGCGAGCTCTATCTGCGCGCGCTGAACATCGGTCTGACGTCGGAGGGCCAGGTCGAACTGCCGCTGTCGCAGATCGTGCTCGCCGATGCGCTGGGCATGACGCCGGTCCATATGAACCGCGTGCTCAAGGAGCTGCGGCTATCGGGGTCGATGGCGCTGCGCCGCGGCGCGTTGACGATCCTGGACGCGGTCAAGCTGATCCAGATCGCCGGCTTCGACGAGAACTACCTTCATCGCCGCATGCGTCAGACGACGTGGGCGGTGCCTGATCCCATGATCGGCGGTTCGGGCGCCATGGTCGAAAGGGCGCGCTCGTAACCTGCCGCGAATTGTTTGTGAATCAAGGCCGTCTCCGGACTCGTCGCCCGCGAAGCGGACTCGCGGCATTGATCGATGCGCGATAGATAGTAATCCCGGTCGTTGAGCAGGTTCATGCGAGCCCCCATCGCTGATTACGTCCTTACTCGTGCAAGAACGTGGTGGCAGTGTGCTTACGCCCCGCAACAAGCCGGTCCACCTCGTCAGCGAAGCGATCCGACAGGCAACGTGATAGCTTGGAACTCGGCGAAGTTGTTGATCGAAGTTCTTATAAAGCGGCTTGGCGAAAATAAATGATGTCCCTCGGTGTGACTTACGCGGTGCGGTAGTGCCGCGTCGCGATCGACGGCAACCTGGCGCACCCGCGCCGCGCCCTTTCCCCGGCGTGCGCCGCTTGCTAAGGCGTGGATCACCAACGATTTCACCAGTCCGCGGTCGCGCCCGCGCGGGGGAAGCCGCCCCCGCCTCCCCGAGCGTGAGCTCCCGCCGACGCCCGCTCGAGGAACCGCCATGACCGCCATCGGCCAGGACAGCCTGAACGCCCGCCAGCCGCTCGACGTCGGCGGCAAGACCTACCATTACTACTCGCTCGCCGCGGCCGCCGAGCGGTTCGGCGACGTGTCGCGCCTGCCTTTCTCGATGAAGGTGCTGCTGGAGAACATGCTCCGCTTCGAGGACGGCGTGACCGTCACGCTCGACGATATCCAGGCGATCGTCGACTGGCAGCGCGACGCGCGTTCCGACCGCGAAATCCAGTACCGCCCGGCGCGCGTGCTGATGCAGGACTTCACCGGGGTGCCGTGCATCGTCGACCTCGCCGCGATGCGCGACGCGATCACCAAGCTTGGCGGCGACCCCGCCAAGATCAATCCGCAGGTGCCCGTCCACCTCGTCATCGACCACTCGGTCACCGTGGACGAGTTCGGCTCCCCGCACGCCATGAACGACAACATGGCGCTGGAATACGAGCGCAACATCGAACGCTACGAGTTCCTGAAATGGGGCGGCCGCGCGCTCGACAATTTCCAGGTCGTGCCGCCGGGCACGGGTATCTGCCACCAGGTCAACCTCGAATACATCGCGCAAGCCGTTTGGTCCTCCGAAGTTTCCGGTGAAGAGGGGAACGGCCAGACGATCGCCTATCCCGACACGCTGGTCGGCACCGACAGCCACACCACCATGGTCAACGGTCTCGGCGTGCTCGGCTGGGGCGTGGGCGGGATCGAGGCGGAGGCGGCGATGCTCGGCCAGCCCGTCTCCATGCTCATTCCCGAGGTCGTCGGCTTCAAGCTGACGGGCGCGCTGGGCGAGGGCATCACCGCCACCGACCTCGTCCTCACCGTCACGCAGCTGCTCCGCGCCAAAGGCGTGGTCGGGCGCTTCGTCGAGTTCTACGGCCCGGGCCTCGACCACATGACGCTCGCCGACCGCGCGACGATCGCCAACATGGCCCCCGAGTACGGCGCGACCTGCGGCTTCTTTCCCGTGGACGGCAAGACGATCGACTATCTACGCCTGACCGCCCGGCCGCCCGAGACCATCGCGCTGGTCGAGGCCTATTCCAAGGCCAACGGCTTCTGGCGCGACGCGGGCACCCCCGACCCGATCTTCACCGACACGCTCGAGCTCGACATGTCCGAGGTCGTGGCGTCGCTGGCGGGCCCCAAGCGCCCGCAGGACCGCGTGTCGCTGAACAAGGTAGACGAGGTGTTCAACGGCGACCTGCACAAGGTCTACATGAAGGACCGCGCGCACCGCACGGCGGTGAACGACCGCGACCACGACCTCGGCGACGGCGACGTGGTGATCGCCGCGATCACCAGCTGCACCAACACGTCCAACCCGTCCGTCCTGGTCGCCGCGGGCCTCGTCGCCCGCAAGGCGCGCGCGCTCGGCCTGACCCCCAAGCCCTGGGTCAAGACCTCGCTAGCCCCCGGTTCGCAGGTCGTGACCGACTATCTGACCAAGGCCGGCCTCACCGCCGATCTCGACGCGATGGGCTTCAACCTGGTCGGCTACGGCTGCACCACCTGCATCGGCAACTCCGGCCCGCTCGCCGCGCCGATCAGCCAGGCGATCAACGAGCACGACCTCGTCGCCGCCTCCGTGCTGTCGGGCAACCGCAATTTCGAGGGCCGCGTGTCGCCCGACGTGCGCGCCAACTTCCTCGCCTCGCCGCCGCTCGTCGTCGCCTATGCGCTGAAGGGCACCGTGACCGAGGACATGGTGACCACCCCGATCGGCCAGGGCAGCGACGGCGCGGATGTTTACCTCAAGGACATCTGGCCCTCCAACGAGGAGGTCCGCACCGTCATGGACGCCAACATCGACGCCGGCATGTTCGGCGCGCGCTACGGCGACGTCTACCGCGGCGACGAGAAATGGCAGGGCGTCGACGTCACCGTGTCCGACACGTTCCAATGGCGCGCGGGGAGCACCTACGTCGCCAACCCGCCCTACTTCGACGGCATGACGATGACCCCCGCCCCGATCGGCGACATCCAGGGCGCTCAGGCGCTGGCCATCCTGGGCGACTCGATCACCACCGACCACATCTCGCCCGCAGGGTCGATCAAGGCGAACAGCCCGGCGGGCCACTTCCTCCAGGACCGCCAGATCGGCCCCGCCGACTTCAACAGCTACGGCGCACGCCGCGGCAACCACGACGTGATGATGCGCGGCACCTTCGCCAACATCCGCATCAGGAACGAGATGGTCCCGGGCGTCGAGGGCGGCATGTCGAGCTACCGCGGCGAGCTGATGCCGATCTACGACGCCGCCATGCGCCACAAGGCCGACGGCACGCCCTTGGTCGTGATCGCCGGCAAGGAATACGGCACCGGCTCCAGCCGCGACTGGGCGGCCAAGGGCA
>CAXTFF010000014.1:5265-16479 GCA_964243325.1 uncultured Sphingomonas sp. | reverse complement strand
GTTCAGGGCCGACCGACGCGGTGGGCGACGGTTGTGGGCTTTCCTGCTGCTGGGGGCGACCTGGGTGCTCGGGTTCGTCAACGCGCTGGTCCACGCCAAGGACGCTTGGGCCATGATGCCCGAAGGACTGATCTTATCGGTTCTCGTCGCCATCTTGGCGGTCGCGGCGATCTGGTCCGGCTTTTCCGGCACTCGTTCGGGGATGGTGAAATGAGGCGGATCGGGACGATCGGCGCGACTTTCGTGGCAGGCTTGCTGGCGGCTTGCGGAAGCGATCCGGATCCTGCGCAATACGGCGCGACCCCGACGCTGCCCGAGCAGCAGCGCGGACTTCTCCCGAGCATGAAGATAGCCACTCCGGCCGGTTGGGGTGAGCGGCGGCCGACCGTGCCGGAAGGCTATGCGATCACGGCGATCGCGACCGGCCTCAAGGTCCCGCGTCAAACGCTGGTGCTGCCCAACGGCGACATCCTCGTCGCCGAAGGAAAGGGCGGACAGGACGCGCCGACCCTGCGGCCCAAGGACTTCGTCGCGGGCTATTTCATGGAACAGGGCGCGAGCACCACGAAAGGCGGCGATCGCCTGACCCTGCTGCGCGACGCGAACGGCGACGGCGCCTATGAGGGCCGATCGGTATTCGCCGAGAACCTGAACGCGCCCTACGGTCTCGCGCTTGCCGGAGGGCACCTGTACGTCGCCAATCAGGATGAGTTGGTCCGGTTCGATTATCGTCCGGGGCAAATCCGCGCGAGCGGGCCGCCCGTCCGGGTCACGCGCCTGCCGGCCGAGATCAACCATCATTGGACCAAGTCGCTGGCCGCCGGCCCGGATGGTCGCACGCTCTATGTCGGCATCGGCTCCAACAGCAACATCGGCGAGCGAGGGCTCGAAGTGGAGGAGGACCGGGCCATGGTATGGCAGGTCGACGCCGAGACCGGCGCTCACAAGCCCTTCGCCACCGGTCTGCGCAATCCTACGGCGCTCGCCATCCAGCCGGGAATGGGACAGCTCTGGGCCGTGGTGAACGAGCGGGACGAACTCGGTCCCAACCTGGTGCCCGATTACCTGACGTCCGTCCGCCAGGACGCGTTCTATGGCTGGCCGTTCAGCTATTGGGGGCGGAATGTGGACCCGCGCGTCCGGCCCCAGAATCCGCAACGGGTGGCGACCACCGTTAGCCCGGATTATAGCCTCGGATCGCATCACGCGCCGCTCGGCATCGCCTTTTCCACCGCCGCGATGGGCGCGAAATTCGCCAGCGGCGTGTTCATCGGCGAGCATGGCAGCTGGAATCGCAACGTGCCGGTCGGGTACCGCGTGGTGTTCGTGCCGTTCCGCGGTGGTCGGCCGGCGGGCGCGCCGATCGCGGTGGCGTCCGGGTTCCTCGGCGACGACGGCAAGGCCCGCGGCCGCCCGGTAGGAGTCACGGTCGATCCGCGCGGCGCGCTCCTCATCACCGACGATCTCGCCAACACGGTCTGGCGCATGGCTCCGGTCCAAGCTCGGGTCGCGACCCGAACCCCCCTCGCACCTCCGTCGCCCCGGGGATGATCGGCCGAGGCGGCCCAGGCGTGGAGTCGAAGCGGAACCCCAGGTCGACACCGTCGGCGATCGATCGACGCGGTGGTGATCCCTATGCGCGCCCGGGTCAGTACGCGATCTGAAGGCTTACCGTCGCGAGTGGCACGACAGTGCCGCGCTCCGCGGCCGGGCCGCCCAGCCGGCGGAGCGTATCGTCGCGAACGATGGCCAGTGCTTCCGCGCGCAGCCGCCACTTCGCTCCGCCAGCCTCGAACGGGTGCGAGTAGGCCGCGCCGATGGCACCGTAGGCCACGTCGCTGGTGCCGGGAGCGTAGAAGCCGTCCCACCCGGTCCCGATCCGGGCCGGGAGGGTCAAGGCCGGTCCATTCGCGCGCGCGGTCACGGCGATCGAGGGTTCGATGCCGATCTGCGTGAACAGCCCGCCGCCGCCCTTGGGACGCCAGGTGACGCTCGCACTGGGATTAACCGTGGCGAAGCCAGCGTCGCCGTCGAGCGCGGTGGTGAAGCTTAGCTCGTGGGCGGTCGGCGAGACGCCGTTGGGGCTGGTCTTGATCGTGTAGGCCAGCCCGGCGCGCAGATCCTTAGCGGGCGAAATCACGAGCCCGAGGACGTTGTTGCTTTCGTACCAGGCGCGCGGCGCGGCGCGTTCGTCTCTGGTGGGGGCATGTAGGCCGTTGGAGCTGTTGAATATCAGAAACGCGTCTGCTCGTCCCTCCACATCCCGGTGGAGGTCCCAGGCGAAACCGAGCTGGACGTGGACGGGCACCCGGTCGAGGTCGGCCGCGTCGTCGTCATAGTTCCCGCGCGCGAAATCGCCGTTGCGGATGTCGAGCGCCAGGATCGGACGGAAAGTCCCTGCGCCGACCTCGGCCGAACCGAGCGAGGCGTCCTCCGTGTCGATCGTAGGCGCATCCTGCGCCGCGGCGGGCATGGCGATCGAAAGCAGGAAGGCGGCGGCGAGCCGCCCGGGCGTCACCGGCTCGGGCCGGCCGCCGGTTCGGCATAGGTGCCGACCAGCGCGCCGGTCGCCAGCACATGGCCCCGCGCGGCGGCCAGCAGCTGGTCGCGCGTCGCGCCGAGCGGCAGGTCAAGCATGCGGTCGAGCGCGAGCAACTGGAGGTGGTAGCGGTGCGGGCGATCGCCCTCGGGCGGGCGCGGGCCTTGCCAGCCGACGGAGCCGCGCGACGTCGCGCCCTGCATGATCCCCTCCAGCGGTCCGCCCGTCAACCGGTCGCGCTCCTGCAATCCGGCCGGGAGCCGCGTGGTACCGGGGGGAACGTTCCACGCGATCCAGTGGACCACCGGCTTGGGATCGGCGGCGTCGGGGTCCTCCGCCACGATGGCGTACGAGCGCGCTCCGGGCACCGCCGTCCAGTTCAGCTCGGGCGAGATGCCCAGCCCATGCTCGCTGTGCTCGCGCGGGATCGCGCCGCCGGCGCGGAACGCGGCGGCCGTGAGCGCAATCGGCGAGGTGTCCCGCCCGCGCGTCTCTGGCCGCGCGAGCGCCAGCGGCACACCCGACCCTCGCGCCGCCTGCTCCAGCATCGGCCCGGCGGGCGGCGCGTACGGCGCGGCTTGGCCCGTCGCGCCGTCATAGCTGATGCGGTACAGCACCCCGTTCGCGTCGTCCGAGAGTAGAATCGACCCGTCGCGCATGACCGCCACGCCGCATGGCCGGCCGTGATGGCCGGTGCCGTCGCGGCTCATGAACCCGCTCACGAAAGTCTCGACGCGCGTTGGTCGCCCGCTCGCGTCGAAGCGGACGCGGGCGAGTTCGTAGCCCGATGCGGGCTTGCGGTTCCAGCTGCCCCGCAACGCGACAAAGCCGTCGCCTGCCACGTCCGGGCCGAAGCCGCCGCCGGGGTGGAACGCCCATTGCATCCCCGCCGAATGCGCGACGTGCATCAGCGCCGGGGGCGCCGACGCGGCCGCCCAGTCGGCCGCGGCGAGCCCGCCGGGCGGCTCGTCCTGCGGATTGCGTTGGCCGTTCTCGAACACATAGGGCCAGCCATAGCGGCGGCCGCGCTCGATCCGGTTGATCTCCTCGCGCTGGAGATCATTGCCCAGCCAGTCGATGCCCTGGTCCCAGCCCCACAGCTCGCCGGTCGTCGGATGCCAGCCGAAGCCGATCGTGTTGCGCAGCCCCGACGCCCAGATCTCGCGCGTCTTCCCGTCCAGGCTGGCGCGCAGCAGCGTCGCGTTCTCCTGGCTCGACTCGTCGCAGGCGTTACAGGTCGACCCCGCGCTGATGTAGAGCATCCGGTCGGGACCCACCGCGAGCGTGCGGTTGAGATGCTGGCCCGCGTCGGGCAGGTCGTCGATCAGCGTCTCCACCGCCCCGATGCCGCCATCGGGGCGCAGGGGTGCGCGGAACACCTCGCGGGCGGTCATGAAATAGAGCCGGCCGTCATGGATCGTCAGCCCGTGCAGGCCGGGGCGGTTGACGATCACCGTCGGCGGCCCGTCGACGCGCCCGTCGCGGTCCGCGTCGACCAGCCGGACGATGTCCGCCTCCGACCGCCGACTGAGGTAGACCGATCCGTCCGGCGCCACCGCGATCATCCGGCTGTTGCCGAGATCGCTCGCCCACACACTTGCCCGGTAGCCGCGTGGCAACTTCAGGCTCGCCGCGAAGTCAGGTCCGGGCTTGAGCGGGGTCAGTTCGTAGAAATGCGCGCTCACCGGCCGCTTGTCGTTGTCCTCCGGGCTACTCTGCGCGAGGGCGGGGGCGGCACTCAGCAAGAGCGCTGAGGCGAGCAGGGCGGCCTTCATCGGTGAGTTCCTCGTCGTGGCTCCCAGATAATGCGCGGCGGGCGATTGCGCTCCGGAACACGGCTACGACGAAGGCGGGCGCGGCGCTGGTTCGGGGTGGACGTGGCCCGAAAGCCGCGCGGGTCTTTTGAACGAGTGTCCAGAGCTGAGAAGCGGGCCGACCCGCTTGGATGTCCGCATCCGGGTCGAAGCATCGGTAGGATCGGAGACCTGGCCAGCCCTGCGGGCCGAACCGGCCCAAGGCAGGCGCGCCACTGCTTGGCGACCATGAGCGTCGCCGCGGGTCCTGGAATGCTTGGCGGACCGCGCGTCCTTAAACGCTTGCCAGCATCTTGCCCGACATTCAGTGTGTCGGACGAGCAGGGGGGACTTCCATGAACGATGCATCGCACGCCGGCTTCGCTGAAGCCGCGCCGGACAGTGCCTTCCGCTTTACGGGAAGTTGGCGCGAGTTCGCGCCGATCGCTTTGACGAACCTGCTGCTGACCGTGGTGACGCTCGGCATCTACCGGTTCTGGGCGACGTCGCGGGAGCGCAGATATCTTTGGAGCCGCACCGACTTCATCGACGACGGCCTCGAATGGACCGGCACCGGCGGGGAGATGTTCAAGGGTTTCGTAGTCGTCATGCTGCTGCTGTTGCCGGGCATCCTGTTTCTACAGTTCGGCTTCCAGGCGATGGTGCTGCGTGGGCAGGCGGGGATGGCCGGGCTGATCGCGGCGGCGCTATATGGCGGCTTCTTCTACCTGATCGGCGTCGCCCGCTACCGGGCGCTGCGCTACCGGCTGTCGCGCACCTATTGGCACGGCATCCGCGGCGGCGGTGAGCCGGGCGGCTGGGGCTATGGCTTGTCCTACATCTGGAAGACGGTCGTCGGCACGCTGCCGCTCGGCCTGCTGGTGCCCTGGTCGACGACCCAGCTCTGGAACGAGCGTTGGAACGCCATGAGTTTTGGACCGCACCGGTTCGAGGCGGGCGCCGACACCGACGGACTGATGGGCCGCTGGTTGCTCCTGCTTCTCAGCCCGATCGTGATCGTGCTCACGTTGATCGCCGCCGTGACGCTGTTCCGTGGGTCGGGGCCGCAGTCGTTCGCGGGCACGCTGGTGACGGGCGTGCTGTTCGCGATCGGCTCCTATGCCCTCTTCGCCTTGATCGGTCTCGGCTATTTCGCCGCCTACTTGCGAAAGGTGATGGGCACGTTGAGCCTGGGGGAGCTGCGCTTCGAGTTCACCGCCCGGTCCAAGGACTGGTTGATGCTGTTCCTGGGTCACATCGGCATCGTCGTCGTGACGCTCGGCATCGGCTTCATCTTCCTGTCCTATCGCAACTGGTCCTTCTTCATCGGCCACCTGAAAGCATCGGGCGATGTCGAACTCGACACCCTGAGCCAGTCCGCGACGGAGCGGACCACCGATGCGGAAGGGCTTGCCAGCGCGTTCGACATCGGCGCGATCTGATGGCGACGCTCTATGACGGGACGAGCGGCGTCGCGCATCCCGTCGAGCTCGACGTGCAAGGCGACGTCCTCGGCATCGGCCGGCTCGACGGCACGCGCGAGCAGGTGTCGGCCGAGGAGCTGAACCTGATCGATCGAAGCGCTGCCGGCCTCACGGTCGGCCGGCGGGCGGTCGACGGCTGGCGGTTGCGCGTTTCCGCCCCGCTCCCGCCGGATCTGGACGTGCTGTTTCCGCGCCGTCACGGCTATGGCGGCTGGATCGATCGGATCGGGCTCTGGCCGGCCGTGGCGGGCTTCGGGCTCGCCTCGGCGCTGGTCGTCGCGCTCGGCTATCTCGCGCCCTCGATGTTGGCGCCGCTGGTCCCGGCCTCGGTCGAGAAGGCCTATGGCGACGCGCTGGTCGGCGATTTCGGGGGCGGATACTGCTCCTCGCCGCTTGGCGATGCGGCGCTGAAGCGATTGACGGCGCGGCTCGACCCGGACGCCGCCGACCTCGACGTCCGGGTCGTCGATCTTGCGGTCGTCAACGCCGCCACGCTTCCGGCCGGCAACATCGTGCTGTTCGACAAGCTTCTCGAAACCGTCCGGTCGCCCGACGAGTTGGCCGGCGTTCTCGCCCACGAGATCGCGCATGTGCGCAAGCGCCACGTGACCGCCGCGATGATCCGCGAGTTCGGCGTGGGCATCCTCGCGACGGCGCTGGGCGGCACCACCGGCGGCAATGTGGACGGCTTCGTCGCCTTGAACTTCTCCCGCCGCGCCGAGCGGGAGGCGGATCGCGAAGCGCTCGCCGGCTTGCTGCGCGCCGGCATAGCGCCCGGACCGACGGCCGCCTTCTTCGATCGCCTCGGCAAGGCCGAAAAGGCGCTGGGTCGGTTCGAGCCGGCGCTCGCCTACGTCTCGTCGCATCCGCTCTCCGACGGCCGCGCCGAGCGATTCGAGGCGGCGATGCGCAAAGGCGCCGCCTACACGCCCGCGCTCACCCCCCGCGAATGGCGCGAACTGCGCGCGATCTGTTCGAAGCGGCCGCCGTCACGCTGAAACGGCGTGCCCGCCGTTCCGCCTGCACAAGACACGTCGCGACCCTGCCCTCGGGAGCTTGCGCGCGCGGTCCTAACCTGGTGGTAATCGGAGCGGGCTAGCAGGCGATCATGCGATCCAAGACGATCCGATGGTTGATGGTCCTTCCGCTCGCGCCGATCGTCCTGCTGGGCCTGTTCCGGCTCGCGGCCATGCTGCGGGAGCACGACGACCGGAGGCCGGCAGACGTCGCCCTGTTCGCGACGCCGCACGGCGCCGTGGCGGCCGCGCTCGCAGGGCCGCCAGACGGTCGCCCGGTGTTGATCGTTCCAGGCACGATCGGCTGGAGCGGCTTCTGGCGCGACGTCTCCGCGCATCTCGCCCGCCGCGGCTACCGGGTGATCGCCGCCGACCTTCCACCCTTCGGCTGGTCGGACCGGGACCCGGGAGCGCGGTACGATCGCACGACGCAAGCGGCGCGTCTCGCCTCGCTGCTCCGTCAAGCCGCGCCCAACCGTCCGGCGATCGTGCTCGCGCACAGCTTTGGTGCCGGCGCCGCGACGGAGCTCGCCCTGCGCGCGCCGGGCCGCGTCGGCGGGCTCGTGCTCGTCGACGCGGCGCTCGGCGCGCTCGATCCCGCGAGCGCCGGGCCGACGCTCGCCGCGCGCCTGCTGGCCCGGCCGACGCTCGGGCGGTCCGTGCTTGCCGCTACCCTCACCAACCCCTGGGCGATCGGTCCGCTGGCGCGCTCCATGCTCGCCCGCAAGGAAGCCGCGGCCGCCTGGCGCGAGACGCTGCGCGCGCCGATGCGCCGGTCGGGCACGACCGCAGCCTACGCCGCCTGGGCGCCCCAGCTGTTCGCCGCGGACGACGGCGCGTGGAGCCGCCGGAGCGCGCGGCTTTCGGCGATCCGCATGCCCGTGGCGATCCTGTGGGGAGCGGCCGACACGGTGACCCTGGTGGCGCAGGGCGAGGCGCTGGCGCGGCTGCTCCGCGCGCGGCGGTTGACGCGTCTGCCCGGCCTCGGCCACGTCCCGCACATCGAGAACCCCGCCCTTTTCCGGTCGGCGTTGGACGCCGCGATCGAGGACCTTGACGCATGAACCGCAAAGCCCTGCTCGTCGGCGTTTCGGCCATCGCGCTCGCCGCGGCGGGTGCGGCCGCCTACGTCGCGCCGCTGACCGCCGACCCGCGCGGCCCCAAGGATTGCGCGAGCGTGCTGCCGTCGCTGCCAGGTGCGAGGCGGAACATGGGCGTGCCCGAGCCGACTTGGCTCCAGCGCGGCGGCACCGTCAACGACGCCAGCTGCCTCAGCCGAACCGCCGTCGCGGGCGTGGTGCGCCCGACCACCGACGCCGAGGTCGCCGCGGCGCTCGGCTATGCGCGCGCGACGGGGCTCAGCGTGTCGGCGGCGGGCGTCAAGCATTCGATGGGTGGGCAGGCTTTCCGCCGCGGCGGCGTCGTGCTCGACATGCGTGGCCTGAACGCGGTCCGGCTCGACGCGGCCGCGCGCACCGTCACCGTCGGCGCGGGCGCGACCTGGCATCAGGTCCAGCTCGCCATCCATCCGCGTTTCGCGGTCAAGGCGATGCAGTCGACCGACATCTTCTCGGTCGGCGGGTCGATCTCGGTCAACGCGCACGGCATGGATCACCAGGCGGGCGCGGTCATGGGCTCGCTCCGCTCGGTCCGGCTGATGCTCGCCGATGGACAGGTCGTCACCGCGTCGCGCACCGACAACGCCGAACTGTTCCGCCATGTGGTCGGCGGCTACGGGCTGTTCGGCGTCATCCTCGACGCGACGCTCGACGTGGTGCCCAACGACGTCTACCGGTCGGAACGCGCGATGATCGACTATCGGGCGTTCCCCGCCACCTTCGCGTCGATCGCCGCGGATCCGGACGTCGGCTTGAGCTACGTCCACCTGTCGACCGCGCCGCGCTCGCTGCTGCGCGAGGCGCTGGTCTACACCTATCGCCGGCGGCCCGAGGACCAGGGGCTCGACCGCGCCGCGCTGGGGGAGGTGACGGCGACCAAGCTGCGGCGCGCGACGATCAACCTGTCCAAGAAGAACGATCTCTTCAAGGCGGTGAAATGGTGGAGCGAGAAGCATCTCGAACCCCGCTTCGAAAGCTGCACCGTCACCCGCGCGCAGGCGATGGGCGACGGCGAGGCGTGCCTGGTCGCGCGTAACGACCCCATGCACGACAGCGTCGACTATCTGTTCAACGACCTGCCGGGCGAGACCGACATCCTTCACGAATATTTCGTGCCGCGCGACCGGATCGTCCCGTTCATCGATGCGATGCGCATCCTGTTCCGGTCGCACGACGCCAATCTTGTGAACGCCTCGATCCGCGCGGTCGGCGTCGAGGGCAACGCGCTCTCCTACGCGCCCGCACCGTCCTTTTCGGTCGTGCTTTATCTCAACCAAGCGACCGACGCGGCGGGGACGGAGAAGATGCGGCGGCTGACCAGCGACCTGATCGACCTGTGCGCGGATCAGGGCGGGCGGTTCTTCCTGCCCTACCAGCTCCATTATTCGCCCGAACAGCTGCGCCGCGCCTATCCGGACGTGGACGCCTTCTTCGCCGCCAAGCGCGAATGGGATCCGGGCGAGCTGCTCAGCACCACCTGGCACGCCCGCTCTGCGCCGCCGCAGCCGGTCGCCGCGCGCGCCACCACGACCGCGCGCGCGCCGTTGGCGTAGAGCGCGCGGACGAACCCCGGCTCGACACCGCGCGCGACGACCCCGCCCCGCTGGACCTTGACGATCCGCCCGCCCGCCGCGGCGATGATCCTGACCACGCGGGAGCCGTCGCCCAGCACCGCCACCGGCCGGTCGGGCGGGCCGAGAAAGGGCAGCACCAGCATGATCCCGCTCCACGCGCCGAGCACGAGCGCGACACGTGCGACCGTGGACGCCGCCCGCGCATACCGGGGTCTAATAGTCGTAGACATGCTCGACCGATCCGCCCGCCCTCGCGACCGCGCGCGTCACCGCCCCGAGCTCGGCGACCTTGACCGCGAGGCCGAGCCGCCGGGTCCCGTCGCCCGCGGCGACCTCGAACAAAGGAGCGCGGTCGCCGAGGGTCGTCGAGCCGGGCAGCAGCACGGTCGCGAGTAGATCGTCGTTTCCCGCGATCTCGACAAGCGGGATCCCCGAAGCGACCAGCTTGGCGACGAGGTCGGTGAATTGCTGATATCGCGGCGCCTTGACCACGACCAGGCCGCCAGGCAGCGTTCGCACCGGCGCGAGGCGCGCGTCGACCGAGCGGATCGCCGCCGGCGTCGCGCGCGCCACGAAGCGCAGGCTCGTCGCGTCGGCACCGAGCGCAGCGCCCGTCGCCGCGCCGATCAGCCGGGCATAACCCGCCTTGACGCCGTATTCGGCGGTCGCGGCGACGCGTCGCTCCCAATGCCGGGCGACGGCATGCCGTTCGGTCGTCCGCCACGCATCCGCCAGAGAGGAGCCGAACGGAAAGCGGTACCAGGGCGTCTCGTGCATGAACGCGCCGTAGCGCGTCTGGACCTCGGCCGCGTGGCGATCATCGGCGCTCCGCCAGCCGCTCGCCCATTCGAAGAAGCGGCCGATCGTGCGTTCATAGGCGGCCTTCACCGCGAGCTCGACCGTGTAGCTGATGCCGATCGTATAGATCATCACCTTCGCGTCGCCCGCCGCGGGTGCGGCGCGCGATACGCGGTTGAGCGTGCAATAGCTCCGCCAGAAGCCGGCGATGTGCTCGCCATACGCGAAGCCGCTCGGCCGCCCGCCCGACGCGAGGTGGCGCGCATAGGCGTCGGCCTCGTACACGATGTGCCATTCGGGATAGGTCAGCCACGTCCTCGCCTCCGGCCGACGCTCGGCGGCGGATAGCAGCGATCGGTAGCCACCTTGCGCCCCGCCGGGCAGCGATGCGCGGCAACCGCCCTCGATCGCCGCCACCGGCGCGAGCGCGATCGCGAAGAGCGTCGCCCCGGCCGCGATCGCCAGACGCCAGCGGCGTCTCACGCGGCGGAGGCCCCTGGCTCGCCCGCCAGCCGGTAGCCGACCCAGATCGCGACACCGCCGATCAGGAGATGCGGCAGGTTGGCGAAGAAACGCACCGTCAGCGACAGGTCCTGCGCGCCGTACAGCAACAGTCCGCCGTCGAGATAACCGCTCCCCGTCGCGAGTCCGAGCAGCCCATCGAGGAAGTACAGCGGTCCGAACAGGCGGAAGTAGGCGCGTGCGGCGCGATGCGACCACCAGGCCGCGATCGCTGCCCACAGGCCCGACGCCAGATGCAGGCTGTCGTCATACAGGTCGAGCTTGAACAGGCCGAAGAGGTTGCCGTCCGCGTCCTCGAAACCGGGAACGTAGCCGACCGCCACGACCGCCACGAACAGGATCCCGTACGCCCAACCGAACAGTCTTACCC
>CAXTFF010000014.1:0-5255 GCA_964243325.1 uncultured Sphingomonas sp. | reverse complement strand
CGATCCACCGCGAACCCTCCACGTTTGCGATCCTCTTTGTACGGGGATGATTACGATCCGGTAAGAAGGAGGCGTCGCGCGGTCGCGGTGATCATAGGTCACCGTCCAGCGGGTGTCGCGGGTGCCGTCGATCGAGCCTCGGCCGGATCCACCCCGCCGGGATCGCGGCTGACGCGCGAGAGCACCGCCTCGAGCAGTGGGGTCATCGCGCCCAGTCGACGCGCCTTGATCGCGATGTCCCAGAGCGGCTCGAACTTCTTCCAGCCGGCGGCATAGAAGAAGTGCTTGGCCCGGTGCTTCGGGCTGTCGTGGCCGCAGGCCGCGCGGGCGATGTTCCGCCAGCCGTAGAAGTCGCGATACGCCCGGTCGTACCCTCGCTTCAGCTCTTTGGGGGTCAGCTTGGCGGGCCGGTAGACGACGTGGCGGGTGTCGTACCGGTCCCAGTCGTGGCAGGTTATCCTCCCCTGCGCGGCCATCGCCCGGTGGAGCCGGGTTCCGGGGTAGGGCGTCTGGATGTGAAAGGTCGAAGTGGTGACGCCGTGCCGTACCGCCCAGTCGACGGTGCGGTCGAAGACGTCGGGCCCGTCGTCGTCCATACCGAACACGAAGGAGCCGTTGATCATGATCCCCAGCCCGCTCAGCCGCCGCGTCACCTCCGCATAGTCCCGGGCCAGGTTCTGCTTCTTGTTGCTGTCGGCCAGATTGCGCGGGCTGAACGTCTCGAAGCCGACAAAGAGGCTGCGCAGCCCCGCTTCGGCCGCGCGTTCGATCAGGTCGCCGCGCAGGACGCTGTCGACGGTCGCGGCTCCCTGGAACAGCCGGCCCATGCCGCGCATCCCGTCGAACAGGCCTTCGGCGAAGCGCCGGTCGCCGAGCAGGTGGTCGTCGAGGAAGTAGAGATGGCGGCCGGGCAGCCGCTCGATCTCCGCCAACGCCTCGTCGACCCGCTGCGCGTAGAAGGATCGACCCCCGGCGAAGAAGGCGTCTTTATAGCAGAAGTCGCAATGCTGCGGGCAGCCGCGCGTCACCACGATCGAATTGGGCACCAGGTATCGGTCGCGCTTGATCAGGTCGCGGCGGACCGGGGGCAAGCCGTGGATCGTCCGCCCCGCCGCCGAGACGTAGCGGGGTTGCGGACGGCCCGCGCGGAAATCGGCCAGGAACTGCGGGAAGGTCTGTTCGCCCGGGCCGACGAAGATGCTGTCGGCGTGCGGCGCGGCCTCGTCCGGCAGCGAGGTGACATGGAGCCCACCCAGCGCGACGTGGGACCCCCGGGCGCGGTACCGGTCGGCGAGCGCATAGGCGCGGTAGGCGTTGGTGATGTAGACCTGGATCACGACCAGGTCGGGCCGATCCTCCGCGCTCCACCGCTCGACATGGTCGTCGACCAGCTCGACCTCGTCGTCGGGGGACAGGAACGCGGCAAGCGTCGCCAGCCCGAGCGGAGGGAACAGCGAGTATTTGATCGGTCGCCAGAACGGGCTCTTCGCCTCGGTCAGCGCGGGCAGAATCATCTTGACCTTCAGCGCGCGAGCCCCCCGCAGATTTCTCCCGGCATCCGGGTGAGCGCGCGCAGGTGGGGCAGCAGCGTCGCCGCCCCGATCAGCGCGGCCGCCGCCGCGCAGATCAGCACGGCACCGGCGGCGAGGTCCTTGACACGCTTGACGACGGGATGGTGCCCGGGATGGACGAGGTCACAAAGCCGCTCGACCGCGGTGTTACCCGCCTCGGCCGCCCAGACCAGCGCGATCGCCAGGATCAGCCACCGCCAGTCGGCGGGCGGAACATGCAGCACGAGCCCGGCAAGCACCACCAGCACCGCAGCACCGAGATGGACCCAGGCGTTGTGCTCGTACCGGAACAGGTCGCGCACGCCCCGGGCCGCGAAGCCGATACTCCGTCCTCGGGCCGCGAGGCTGAACCCGGTCGTCGCGACCGTGTCCCCGGCCTCGTACGGTCGCCACGCGAGCGGCGAGGCGCGTCCGCCCGCAAGCCGCCGAATGGGCCAGGTCAGCAGCGCGAGCAGCGCCGCGATCAGGGTACAGCAGATCACCCGCAGCTCCTTCATATGACGGGGAAGATGGACAGCGCGGTGCGCCCGCGAAGCGTCACGGCCAACTCGGCGGTCCCGCGGTCGTCCGCGCGCACGAAACCGCCCCTCCCGCCTTCGATGCGGTAATGACGCCCGGGCAGCAGGCCTCCCAGAGCGATCGGCAGGTCGCCGCCTGCTCGCCCTGGATGCAGTACCAGCTCCAGCCGAGCTCCTCGCGCGACGGCGCGCGCCACCAGCACGTCGGGATAGCGGGCGCTCGCGAGATGCGGTCCATCTCCGCGCGCGGTTCCGGCTACGAGGTCGGCGAGCCCGTTCTGGTGATTGCAGCGCGCGAAAAGCTCCAGCGCGTGCGACCAGAGCGACGCGCGCGGCCGATGCCGCACGCCGTCTCGAACGATTGCGGGGCATTCACGATCGAGCATCGCCAGCATCGCCGCGGCGTTCTCGCCGTCGCCCATTTCGACAGCCGCGGCGGCGCTCGCCGCAAGGCTGGATGCGCGCGAGAAGCCATAATTGCCGACATCGATCGGCCAGAACGCCCGTCCCCAAGCTCGCGTCGCGAGCCGGGCGCGGACACGCTCCCAATGTTCGCGAGCCAGGTCGGGGAAGACGGCGTTGAGAAACAAGCACGGGAACGCCTGCATGACGATCCCGCCCGCTCCCGGCGGCGCGAGGCCAGTCAGGCTCGATCGGAACGGGACCAGATCGCCGCCCCGCGTCGTAAACTCGCGCAGCAGACCGCCCCTGAACGTCCCCGCCACCTCGTCCCAAGCCCGAGCGTCGGTTGCGCGAAGAGCGCTGGCGGTGATCAGGTTGCATAACGGATAGATCCAGTGCGGCTCGCAGGCCAGCAGTCCCCAGGGCGCGCAGCGGTACTGGCCGGCGAGGACCTCGATCAACGCGTCCCGGTCGTAGAGGAAGAGGCGTCCGTTCGGAGCCTCCAACCGCAGATGGTGACCGCCCGTCGCGATCGATCGCGCGCAGGCTGCCTCCGCCAGCGCGACCTGCGCGGCCACGAAGCCCGAATACATGATGTTGTCGCGCGGGACCGGATTAGCGGCCGGGCGAAGATGTCCCCAGCCGCTCTCCAGCGCCCAATAGCGCCATATGCGTGGATCGCTCTGCTTCGCCAGCAGCCGCCGCTGCGCCTCGACCATGTAGCCTGAAAAGGCCGGCAGCTGGTGAGCCTGCGCGACCGCGAGCGCGTAGGACACGAAGTTCAGCTGGTAGCGCACCGCCGCCGTCTGGAACTGGTCGCGCCACTCGAAGCCGTCGAACGTTTTCACCGGTTGCAGTGCGCGGTCGAGCAGCATCCGCATCAGCTGAAGGGTCGGAACGTCGAGCTCGTCGGATATCGGCGCGGCGATCGCTGGCGGCGTCACGGCGGGAGACGCGGGCGGCGCGGCCCTTGCCCGACCGCGCGCGACCGCGGCGCCCGCGATCATCGCCCCCGGCATGATCGCGGCGACGCCGAGGAGGATCGCACCCGCGTCCGCACTCGTAGCGACCGGATCGGCGTTGCTTGTGGAGGCGGCGACGATCGCGGCCGCTAGCCAGGTCAGCAGCGGCGCGAGGACGTTGCCCGTTCCGAACCAGAGCAGCAGGGCGCCTCCGAACGACAGCATCGAGGCGAGCACCAGCACGACTGCAACCGGCTGGAACTCGCCGGCGGCGAGCATCGGTGCCGCAAACCCCGCGCCCGGCGTCATCAGGCCCAATCCAAACGTGAACCCGGCCGTCGTCCGCGCTGCCTCCGCGATCGCGAGCCCGGCGGCGGACACCGCCGACAGCCACAGGAACGTGCGGGCCTGCGCGCGGACCGTCGACGAGACCTCTCGGACGGGTCGCAGTCGACTTTGCCGTGCAAAGCTTCCGGGCAAAACAGAGGCTGGCTTCACGACGGCTGCTCCGACGCTCGCGACGCCGCCCCGGGGCGGGGCGCGGCGGCCCGGGTCGCCTGGCGGAGCACCTGTTCCAGGACCGACAGGTAATCGGCGAAGCGCAGGCGGCCCTCCTCGGTCAGGCGGCAGCGGGTATGCGGCCGCTTGCCTTCGTAGCCCTTCTCGAGCGTCACGAAGCCGGCCTCGTCCAAGACCTGCAGGTGACGGTTCAGATTGCCGTCGGTCAGGCCGCACAGGGCCTTGAGCTCCGAAAAGCCCAACCCGTCCGCATGCCCCGCCAGCGACGAGGCGATGCCCAGCCGGGCCTTCTCGTGGAACACCCGGTCGAGCCCCCCGTAGGCGTACGGCGCGTGGTCCCCCGTTCCCGGCATCACCGATCCCCGGCCGCGCGGTGCAGCAGCGCGGCGACGAGCAGCTGCCCCCCGCCGAACGGCAGCCCCATCATCCAGGGGGTCGCGCCGCTGCTCCGCGCCGCCAGCGTCAGCACGATCGTCGCGCAAGCCAGGTACCAGCCCGCGCCCCAGGCGAGCGAGCGCGGCAAGGTCGTCGCGGCCGCCGAAAAGCCGAGCAACGCGACCAGCATCTGCCACAGTCCCGGCAGCAGCCGGCACGCCTCGGGCTCCGCCCGCACGAACACGAGCGTGACGAGCGCGCCCGCCGCGCCGAACGGCAGGAACAGCCGCAGCGTCCCGCCGATCATCGCGTCGGCCATGCCGCCATGCAGTCGGCGCGATCGCCCGAGCGCCTCGATCGCGATCGCACCGGTCGCCGCCGCCGCGACCGCCATCCAGAAGAGCGCATACCCTACCGGTCCCGCCGACAGTCGCTCCGGCCACGTTCCCTGCGCGGCGGCCGCGGCAAGGGCGAGCAGCCCGGTCGACGCCACCACCGCCGGCGCGAAACCGCGAAACCGGGTGCTGGCCGCCATCTGCGACCGAATCGCCGTGACCTGTTCCAGCGCGTGCTCGATATCGGTCACCGACCCATCTCCTTTGCAATGCAAAGTACACAGGCGGCGGCCGAGGTCAAGCCGGTCAACACTCGAAGCCTGACAAGGTGGACGAACGCGACTCGACGTCGCACGCGCGATGGGGGGCAACGAGGTGCTGGCCGCGTTTTGGATGATCTTAGCCCGGCGATGTCGAAGCCTGGCCTGGCGGACGAACAAGCGGCAGGAACTGGAAAGCGACGAGACCGGTCACGAACGACCGGATACGGGTCGTTGCTGACCTCAGCTTGTCATGCTGGTGCCGCCCGGGCTGGGCTCGAACCAGCGTCCCGTCGGTCCACGAGCCGACTGC
>CAXTFF010000013.1:4575-16571 GCA_964243325.1 uncultured Sphingomonas sp. | reverse complement strand
ATTCATACGCTTCCCGGTAACGGCGCACGACCGACAGCGCGATCATGTTGAGGAGGAACGTGATCGCGAACAGGGTAAGCCCGAGCGCGAAGGCGGCGAGCGTCTTGGGGCTGTCGAACTCGGCCTCGCCGGTCAGCAGATCGACGATCTGGCGCGTGACGGTGGTGGTGCTCGCGAGCGGGTCGAGCGTCAGCGAGGCGACGCCGCTGGCCGCCATCACGACGATCATGGTCTCGCCGATCGCGCGGCTGACGCCCAGCAGCACGCCGCCGATCACGCCCGGCAGCGCGGCTGGAAGGAGGACGCGGCGGATCGTCTCGGACGGGGTCGCGCCCATCGCCAGGCTGCCGTCGCGCATCGACGACGGCACGGCGGCGAGCGAGTCGTCGGCGAGCGAGGAGATGAAGGGGATGATCATGATCCCCATCACCGATCCCGCGACCAGCGCCGACTCGGACGAGGCGTTCTCTATCCCGATCCCAACCGCGAAATCGCGCACCCTGGGCGCGACGGTCAGCGCCGCGAAATAGCCGTAGACGACGGTGGGGACGCCCGCGAGCATCTCGAGCAGCGGCTTGACCCAGCTCCGCACCCGCGCGGAAGCGTACTGCGTCAGGTAGATCGCGCTCAGCAGGCCGAAGGGCAGGGCCACCGCCATCGCGATCACCGCGCCGATGAAGAAGGTGCCCCAGAACAGCGGCACCGCGCCGAGCGACGCGCCCGGATCGCGCGGGTCGATGACCTGCGGGCTCCAATGCGTGCCGAACAGGAAATCGGCGGCCGGCACGCGCGCGAAGAAGCGCCCCGCCTCCCACACGAGCGACACGACGATCCCCAGCGTCGTCAGGATCGCGACCAGCGACGCGGCCAGCAGCGCGGCCATGACGATCCGCTCCAACCGCGTCCGCGCGGCGAAGCCGGGGCGGACGCGGGTGAAGGCGTAGCCGCCGCCGACCAGCGCCAGCAACAGCGCGAGCGCGGTGGCGATCCAGTCGTAACGCCCTTGCGCGGCGGCGTAGGCGGGCGCGAGCGTCCGGGCGAGCGGCTGGAACGCGCCGTAGGCGTCGCCTCCGCCGAGCCGGCGCGCTTCCGACAGGATCGCCGCGCGGTCGAACCCGGGCGGGGGCAGCTGCGCCGCCGCGGGCGTGGCGAGCACCGCGTCGGTGACGAGCGCCGGCGACGTCACCGACCAGGCGCCCAGGAACAGCAGCGGGGGCAGCAGGCACCAGAGCGCGACATAGGCGGCGTGGTGCCCCGGCAGCGAGCTGAACCGGCGGCCGTCTCCCCGGAACCCGGCCCCGCGCGCGCGCGCCGACAGCCAGGCGACGAGCGCCAGCCCGGCCAGCAGCAGAAGGAGCGCGCCGCCCGACATCAGCCCCCGCCGGTCATCGGAGCGTGGCCGGGTCGAGCGGGCGTTCGGTCGCGATCGCGGCGGCGGCCTCGGCGCGGACGGGCGCGGGCGCGGCGATCAACCCGCGCCTGGCGAGCGGACCGCCCGGGCTCCAGCTTGCGGCGTAGAGCTCCAGGAACCGGCGCAGGCCCGGCACCGCGGCCAGGTGATTGCGCTTGGCGTACAGATAGAGCGGCCGCGATCCGGGGTAGCTGCCGTCGGCGATCGCCGCATAGGTCGGGGCCACGCCGTCGATGGACACGCCCTTCACCGATCCGGCGTTCTCCTCGAGATAGCTGTAGCCGAACACGCCGATCGCGGTGGGATTGGCGGCGAGCTTTTGGACGATCAGGTTGTCGTTCTCGCCCGCATCCACGTACGCGCCGTCCTCCCGGACGCGGGCGCAGCGGGCGCGGTGCGCGCCCGGGTCGGCGCGCGCCAGCGCCCGCGCGCCCGGGTCGGACGCCTCGCAGCCGGGCACCATGATCAGATCGACGAGCGCGTCGCGCGTGCCGCTGGTCGCGGGCGGGCCGTAGATGCTGATGGGGACGGCTGGCAGCCGCGGATCGATATCGCTCCAACGCCGCGCGGCGTTGGGCCGCCCGCCCGGTTCGGCGGCGAGCGCGCGGTACAGGTCCGCCCGGGTGAGCGCCAGCCGAGGGCCGTCCGACGCCTCGGCGAACGCCACGCCGTCGATGCCGAGCTGCACCTCGATCACCGGCCCGACGCCGCGCGCCTGACAAAGCCGGTATTCGCCCAGCGTCATCCGCCGCGACGCGTCGACGATGTCTGGATGGCCCGCGCCCAGCCCCGAACAGAACAGCCGCATGCCCGCGCCCGTGCCCGTGGCCTCGATGACGGGGGTGGCCGCGTCCGGATCGCCGCTCACGAACCGCTCGGCGATCAACGTCGTGAACGGGTAGACGGTGGACGATCCCACGGCCCTGATCTCGCTGCGCGCGCCCGCCCCGCCGCCGCGCGCCTGATCGTGGCACGCGGCGAGCGGCGGGCACAGGGCGAGAAAGGCGGCGAATGCGCGCAGAGGGCAGGTTTCCGGGTGGCGGGAGTCCGGACGGCTCCCGCGTGGTCCCGCCCTAACAGCGGAGCTTCACGTCGATATGACAGTCCGCTTACGTATTTATGACAACCGCTTCCATCGTCGGCAGCAGCACGGTGACGGTGGTGCCGACCCCGGCCCTGCTCGCGATGTCGAGGCGCCCGCGATGCCGCTCGACGATGTGCTTGACGATCGCCAATCCCAGGCCCGTGCCGCCCAGCGTCCGGCTGCGCCCGGCGTCGATGCGGTAGAAGCGCTCGGTCAGGCGCGGGATGTGTTCGGGCGCGATCCCCTCGCCCTCGTCGGTCACCGCCAGGCGCACCATGTCGCCGCGCGGGCCGCCATCGCGCCCGACCGCCACCGTCACGGGGGTTCCGGGCCGCCCGT
Organism: uncultured Sphingomonas sp.; assembly: GCA_964243325.1. Classification (GTDB taxonomy): domain Bacteria; phylum Pseudomonadota; class Alphaproteobacteria; order Sphingomonadales; family Sphingomonadaceae; genus Sphingomonas. The sequence continues at coordinate 13,737 of CAXTFF010000013.1, read as the reverse complement.
ACTTCACCGCGTTGCCGACGAGATTGTGGAGCATCTGCGACAGCCGCGCCCGGTCGCCGCAGACGGGCGGGATGTCCGGATCGATCCGGAGCGCGACCGCGTGGCCGCCGTCGTCGCCCATGTCGAGGATCTCCGCGCGCACCTCCGCCACGAGCGCCGCGAGATCGACCGCGGTGCTGGGCAGCCGATGCTTCTCCGCCTCGATCCGCGAGAGGGAGATCAGGTCCTCGACCAGCCGCTGCATCCGCCGGGCCTCGTCGAACATGACCTTCAGGAACCGCGCGCGCACGTCCGGGTCGCTTCCGGCCTCGTCCCCCAGCGTCTCGATGAAGCCCAGGATCGAGGCGAGCGGGGTGCGCAGCTCGTGCGAGGCGTTGGCGACGAAGTCGATCCGCATCCGCTCGGCGGCGTAGGCGCCCGTGCGGTCGATCAGCTGGACGATGCGGAACGGCCCCGCCTCGCCCACGCGCATCTCCCAGCGCCGGTCGACCGAGCCGAGCCCGACCAGCTCGATCGGCCGCTCCTCGGGCCCCGCGTCCGGCGAGCCGAGCCGCGCGGCGGCGGCGGGGTGGCGGATGGCGACGCGCACGTCCTCGCCGACGATATGCCGGCCCAGTTCGGCGAGCGCGGCGCGGTTGGCGAACAGGACCCGGCCGTCCCGGACGAGCAGCACCGGCTGCACCACCGCGTCGAGCACCCGGTCGACCAGCTCGGGCGAGCGATCGGGGACGGCTTCGGCCGCCGCGCGCGGTTCCGGCGTCTCCAGGCCGGCGAGGAGCACCGCCGCGACCGCGCCCACGCCCGCGATCAATGCCGCCTGGAGGCTGCCGCCGACCACGCCCGCGACGACGGCCGTCGCGAGCGCGAGGACGAGCGCCCACAGCAGGCGGGGATCGGGACGGGGCGGCATCGCCGTCCACCCTAGCGCAAGACCGGACCTCCTGCGAAGGCCGGACCGTGCCGAATCGGTACCGCGCGCCCGCTTGCGGGAGCTTCACGCTTGTGAAAGGGCTCGAGGCTAGAAGGGGCGCGATGACGGATCGATCGGACACCGGCGACGAGCCCGCGGGCGCCAGCCCGACGCGGCCCACGGGCGGCAGCCCGAACCGTCGACGCGTGCTGGTGCTGGGCGCGGTCGGCGCGTCTGCGGTCGTGTCGATCCGCCCCGCGCTCGCCCAGACGGCGGGATCGGTCCTGAACTGCCAGATACCCGTTCCCGATCCGAGTCGCGCCGGCGGCCACGTCGCCGCCGACGGCACGGTCGTCGCATCCGAAACGCCCGGGGCGTTCGCCCCCGCCTCGCGCCCGTTCACCGGCGAGGAAGTCCGCCGCGCGATGAACGGCGGCACGCTGCCGGGCACCGATCACGAGCGCAGCCGGGCATACATGAACTACATCCGCCGGCTGCAGCGCGGAACCAGCGGCTTCACCTGCTTCGCGTCGATCCAGGCGCCGCGCTGAAGCGCGGCTCGCCGCACCCCGCCGCGGGACCTGCGCGAAACCGGCCGACCACCATGCGAAGCACCCGCGCGTGTCGATCGACGGCGCGGCCTTGCCGCGACGCCACCCGTCCCGCACGAGCAACCTTGACGTGACGCCGACCACCTGCCGCTATACGCCGGCGTCATGTTCCGCACCGCGCCTCTCTCCTCGCTCCTGATCGAACCGCTCGACGACCTTACCGCCGTCTACCACCGCGCGTCCGGGATCACCCACCTGCTTGCCCAACCCGCGCCCGAGATCCTGCAGGCGCTGCGGACGCCCGCCACGCGGGACGACCTGCTCGCCCTGCTGGGCGAGCGGTTCGACTTGGCCGACCATCGCGCCGACGCGCTCGACGCGCGCCTGGACGAGCTGGTCGCGGCCGGGCTCGTCGAGCGGCTATGAGGCACGTCCACACGGTCCGGGTCGGACCGTACGGCTTTCGCGTCGGGTCCGACTGGCGTGGGCCCGTCGCCGCGCTCGAACGCCTGTACGCGGATTATCCCGAGCCCGACCGGGTCGCCGACTTCACCGTGCGGCTGGAGGCGACGCGCCCGTGGCGGCGCTTCGCGCGTCCGTCCGTCGCGATCGCGGGCGATTGGACCCTGCCCGAGGCCGCGCCGCTTCGGCTCGCGCACGCGCTGCTCGCGGCCGAGATGGGGATGAACCTGCAGCTGGCGCTCGGCGGGCGGCGGCACCTGCTGCTCCACGCGTCCAGCGTCGAGCGGGACGGCCGCGCCCTGCTGATGACGGGCGAGTCGGGGGCGGGCAAGTCGACGCTCTCCGTGCTCCTCGCCGCGCGCGGCTGGCGCTTCATGGGCGACGAGTTCGCGCTCCTCGACCTCGACACGGGCGAGGTCCGGGCGTTCCCGCGCCCGGTCAGCCTGAAGAACGAGAGCATCGCGGTCGGCCGCGCCGCCTGGCCGGACGCGGTCGCGGGCCCGCTGCTCCGCGCCACGCCCAAGGGCGACGTGCGCCACCTCGCCCCGCCCAGGTCGGCCATCGCCGCGATGGACCGGCCCGCCCGGCCCGCGCTGCTGCTGTTTCCGCGCTTCGGGGAGCCGGCGGAGGTCCGCCCCGTTCCGCTCAGCGAGACCTTCGTCCGGCTGACCCAGGCATCGACCAACTACACCGCGCTCGGGCAAGCGGGATTCGAGGCGCTGACACGGCTGGTGCGCGGCGTTCCCGCGCTCGCGCTGGATTACCCGGACGGCGGGGCCGGAGTCGCGGAGGTGGAGGTTTTGTGGGCCGCGCTGTGACCCCGGCCGAGCTGCTGGTCCGCGCCCTCCGCGATCCGGCGACGGCGGCGGACGTCGCCCCGGCCGAGTGGCAGGCTGTGGTCGCGGGCGCGCGCGCCGAGCTGCTGCTCGGCCCGCTGGCCGCGCGGGTCGAGAGCACGGCGCTGCCGCCGCGCGTCCGGGCGATCCTGGCCGACGCGACCCGCACGGCCGAACAGGGCCGCATCGCCGCGCTGTGGGAGGCGCAGGCCGTCCGCCGCGCGCTCGCCCCGCTCGGCGTGCCGGTCGTGCTGCTCAAGGGCACCGCCTTCGTCGCGGCGGGGCTGGAGGCGGGGCGGGGGCGGTCGGTCGGCGATACCGACATCCTCGTGCCGCGAACGGCGCTGGACGCGGTGGAGGCGGCGCTGCTCGCGGCCGGGTGGGAGTGGGTCAAGCCCGACCCTTACGACGACGATTACTACCGCCGCTGGATGCACGAGCTTCCCCCGCTGATCCACCGCGAGCGCGACCGGATGGTCGACGTCCACCACACCATCCTGCCGTTGACCGCTCGGATCGCCCCCGATGCGGCAGCGCTCCTCGCCGACGCCGCTCCGCTCGGGGGTGGCTTCCATGTCCTGTCGCCCGCGGACATGATCTGCCACGGCGCGGCGCACCTGTTCGCCGACGGCGACCTGAGCGGGGGTCTGCGCAACCTGTGGGATCTCCACTGCCTTCTTGGAGAGTTCGGGACCGACGGCTTGCAGGCGCGCGCCGAGCGTCATGGCTTGTGGGACCAGGTCCACCGTGCGGCGCGGCTTGCGAACGACCTGCTCGGCACCTCGATCCCGGAGGGCTGGCGCGTTCGGGACTTCGCCGACCCGCTGTTCCGCCGCCGCCTGCTCGCGCGCGACGGGTGGGGCAGGGGAACGCGACCCGCGACCCGCTTCGCCTTTTATCTCCGCTCGCACTGGATGCGGATGCCGCCGCCGATGCTGGCGCGCCACCTCTGGACCAAATGGCGGCGCGGTTAGCCCAGCCGCTCCAAGGTGGGCACCAACTCGGCGTAACCGTCGATCACCGCATCCGCGCCAAGCTCGTCGACCGGACCGGACAGGAAGCCGAAGCTGACCGCCACCGTCGGCAGCCCCGCCGCGCGGCCCGCGGTCACGTCGTATATGGAGTCGCCCACGAACGCCGCCCGCCCGCCGCCGCACCGCTCAATCATGAGGTGCACGAGATCGGGCAGCGGCTTGGCCCGCCCCGGCCCCAGCGTGTCACCGCCGACGATGGTCGCGAAGCGATCGGTCAACCCGAGCTCGCCCAGCAGCAGCCGCGCCAGCCGCTCCATCTTGTTGGTGACGATCCCGAGCCGGACGCCCCGCCCCGCCAGATCGTCCAGCGCGTCGAGCGTGCCCGGATAGGGCGTGGTCAGCACGGCGACGTTCGCCTCGTAGAAATCGAGCAGCCGCCGTTGCAGCACGTCCAGCTCCGCTTCCGTGCACCCGCCGGTCGCGGCCATGCCCTGCGCCAGCATGTGCCGCGATCCGCCGCCGATCATCGGCCGGATCCGCCCGACGGGCAGCGGCGCGCGTCCGGCGCTCTCCAGCGCGTGGTTGACCGCCGCCGCCAGGTCGCCGCTGGTGTCGAGCAGCGTACCGTCCAGGTCGAAGCCGACGATGTCGAAGGGGAAATCCGTCATGCCGCAAGCGCCTGCCAGCCGCGCTATGGAATTGGCAAGGACGCTGTGGCACTCGCCCCGGCCATGACGACACATACGCCCTTGGCCGCGCCCCTGGCCGCGATCGTCCTGGCCGCGGGCCAGGGCACGCGCATGAAGTCCGACCTGCACAAGGTGCTCCACCCGGTCGCGGGGCGGCCCATGCTGCACCACCTGCTGGCGAGCGTCGGCGAACTCGCGCCGACGCGAACCGTCGTCGTCGCGGGCGCGCGGCGCGAGCAGGTCGAGGCGGCGGTCGCGCCGCTGGGCGTCGCCGTCGCGGTGCAGGCGGAACAGCTGGGCACCGGCCATGCGGTCCAGCAGGCGGAGGCGGCGTTCGCCGGGTTCGAGGGCGACGCGCTGATCCTTTACGGCGATGTGCCGCTGGTCACCGCCGACACGATGCGCCGCATGGTCGACCGGCTTCACGGCGCCGACGCGCCCGCCGTCGTCGTGCTCGGGTTCCGCCCCGCCGATCCGGGCGCGTACGGCCGCGTGATCGCCGACGCCGACGGCCGGATCGAGCGCATGGTCGAATACAAGGACGCCGACGCCGCCCAGCGCGCGGAGACGCTCTGCAATTCCGGGCTGATGGCCGTCCGCTCCGCCGACCTGTTCGCGCTGCTCGCGCGGGTCGGCAACGACAACGCGTCGGGCGAATACTACCTGCCCGACATCGTCATGCTCGCCGCCGCCGACGGCCGCCGCTCGGCGGTGATCGAAACGGAGCCGGGCGAGGTCGCCGGGATCAACAGCCGCGCCGAGCTGGCGGGAGTGGAGGCCGCTTGGCAGTCGCGCCGCCGCGCGCGGGCCATGGCGGAAGGCGCGACCCTCCTCGCGCCGGAGACGGTATGGTTCAGCCACGACACCGCCGTCGGCCGCGACGTGACGATCGGGCAGAACGTCGTGTTCGGCCCCGGCGTGACGATCGCCGACGGCGCGATGATCCACGCCTTTTCGCACCTGGAGGGCGCGACCGTGGCGACGGGCGCGAGCGTCGGCCCCTATGCCCGCCTGCGCCCCGGCGCGGTGCTGGAGGAGGGCGCGCGCGTGGGCAATTTCGTGGAGGTGAAAAAGGCGACGCTCGGCCGTGGGGCCAAGGCGAACCACCTAAGCTATCTGGGCGACGCGGAGGTCGGCGCGGGCGCCAACATCGGCGCGGGCACCATCACCTGCAACTACGACGGGTTCCTGAAATACCGGACCACGATCGGCGAGGGGGCGTTCGTCGGCTCCAACTCCGCCCTGGTCGCGCCCGTCACGATCGGCGCGGGCGCGATCGTCGCGGCCGGGTCGGTGATCACCGCCGACGTCGCCCCCGACGCGCTGGCGCTGGCGCGCGGCAAGCAGGCGGCACGGCCCGGGTGGGCCAGATCCTTTCGCGACCTGATGCGCGAGCGTAAGGAAGCGGCGAAGAACGGTTCGGGGAAGTAGGCTTACATGTGCGGCATCGTGGGAATACTCGGAGTCGGCGCCGTCGCCGACCGTCTGCTCGACGGGCTCAAGCGGCTCGAATATCGCGGCTACGACTCGGCGGGCATCTGCACCGTCCACGACGGCGGGTTCGACCGCCGCCGCGCGCCCGGCAAGCTCAGGAACCTGGCCGAGCGGCTGCGCGAGGAGCCGTTGCCCGGCGAAGGCGGGGTGGCGCACACCCGCTGGGCCACCCACGGCGCGCCCACCGTGAACAACGCGCACCCGCACATCGCGGGCGACGTGGTCGTCGTCCACAACGGCATCATCGAAAACTTCAAGGCGCTTCGCGACGAGCTCACCGCCGACGGGCGCGAGCTGTTGAGTCAGACCGACACCGAGGTCGTCGCCCACCTGCTCGCGCGCGAGATCGAGCGCGGGGCCGAACCCCGCGCGGCGCTGTCGGCCGTGCTGCCGCGCCTCCACGGCGCGTTCGCGCTGGCGATCATGGTGCGGACGCATCCCGACCTGCTGCTGGGCGCGCGCGTCGGGTCGCCGCTCGCGGTCGGGGTGGGGGAGGGGGAGAACTTCCTCGGCTCGGACGCGCTGGCGCTCGCCCCGTTCACGCAGGCCGTGATCTACCTGGAGGAGGGCGACCGCGTCGCGATCACGCGCGCGGGGCTCGACATCACGGACGCGAACGACGTGCCGGTCGACCGCCCGATCGTCCAGTCGGGCGCGTCGGGCCAGCTGATCGACAAGGGCAACCACCGCCATTTCATGCAAAAGGAGATCTACGAGCAGCCGATCGTCGTCGCGCAGACGCTCCGCTCGTATCTCCGCCCGCTGGAGGAGCAGGTCGCGCTTCCCGACATGGATTTCGACCTGTCGTCCGTCGAGCGCGTCGCGATCGTCGCCTGCGGCACCGCGTCCTATGTCGGCATGATCGGCAAATACTGGATCGAACAGTTCGCCAGGCTCCCGGTCGAGGTCGATGTCGCCAGCGAGTTCCGCTACCGCGACCCGGTCCTCACCCCCAACATGCTAGGCGTCGTGGTGTCGCAGTCGGGCGAGACCGCCGACACGCTGGCGGCGCTCCGCCACATGAAGGCGAACGGGGTCACCACGGCGGGGATCATCAACGTCCCCACCTCGTCGATGGCGCGCGAGGTCGACCTGTTGTTGTCCACCCATGCCGGGCCGGAGATCGGCGTCGCCTCGACCAAGGCCTTCACCTGCCAGCTCGCCGTCATGGCCGCGCTCGCGACCAACCTGGCGCGCGCCAAGGGCCGGCTGTCGGCGGACGAGGAGCGCGAGATCGTCCGCCACCTGTCCGAGGCGCCCGAGGCGATGAGCCGCGCGCTGGCGCACGACGACGAGATCGCCGCGATGGCGGGCAAGATCGCCGTCGCGCGCGACGTGCTGTATCTAGGCCGCGGGCCCGACTACCCGCTGGCCCTGGAGGGCGCGCTGAAGCTGAAGGAGATCAGCTACATCCATGCCGAGGGCTACGCGTCGGGCGAGATGAAGCACGGGCCCATCGCGCTGATCGACGACCAGGTACCCCTCATCGTGCTCGCGCCGTCGGGTCCGCTGTTCGACAAGACGGTGTCCAACATGCACGAAGCGCAGGCCAGGGGCGCGCAGGTGGTGCTGATTTCCGACGCGGCCGGCATCGCCCAGGCGGGTGCGGACACGATCGCCACGATCGAGATGCCCCAGGTCCACCCGCTGATCGCGCCGCTCGTCTACGCGATCCCGGTGCAGCTGCTCGCCTACCACGTCGCCGTCGTGAAGGGCACGGACGTCGACCAGCCGCGCAACCTGGCCAAGTCGGTGACGGTGGAATAGCGCACCGCCGCACGCCTAAAGCCTTCCCCGGCATTCGCCGGGGAAGCGCCACCTCTAGTTGACGGCCGTCGTTTTCTGGTCGGCCGGCACCACCGGCAGGTGCACCGCGCTGGCGTTCGCGCCGCCGCGCTCCAGCGTCACGGTCGCTTGTTTGTAATCGCCAGGCTTGGCGAAGAAGATGTTGGGCACGAACGTCTGCGGGTTGCGGTCGTAGAGCGGGAACAAGGTCGACTGCACCTGCACCATGATCCGGTGCCCGGGCTGGAACACGTGGTTCACCGTCGGCAGGCGGAAGCGGTAGCGCTGGACGGCCCCCGCCGGGATCGCCGTCGGTTTGGCGAAGCTGTTCCGGTAACGCCCCCGGAAGATGTCGAGGCTGACGGCGAGCTGATATCCGCCCTTGGTCGGCTCGCTCGCGACCTCGTCCGGCTGCACGTCGATCAGCTCGACCACGAAATCGCCGTCGGTGCCCGTCGTCCGCGCATAGATGTCGGCGAACGGCGCCCCCGACACGCGCACCGGCGCGGTCAGCACGGGCGTCTGGTACGTCATCACGTCGGGCCGCCCGTCGACGTGCCGTTGGTCGCTCACCAGCCACGCGCCCCAGCGCCCGTCGTTGAAGTTCACCGGCCGGGGCAGATGCGGGACCGGCTTGGCGGGATCGGAGACGTAGGCGTCGCCGCCCGCTTGACCCTTGGCGAAGGCCAGCCCGCCCCCCGCCTGGAGATACAGCGGCTTCAGCGGCGCGCGGCACCCCGTTTCGCAGGCCAGCGGCCAGTCGGCCAGCTCCTCCCACCGGTTGTCGCCCGTGTTGTAGATCAGCGCCTGGGGCGGCTTGAAGCCGGGGCGACCGGGGCGGAGATACTGGTCGAAGAAAGGGAACAGATACTCCTCGCGCCACTGCCCCGCCGTATCGCCGCGCCATTTAAACTCGCCGAGCGTCGATCCGTCGTAATTGGCCTGGCTATGCCGCCACGGCCCCATGACCAGGAAGTTGTTGCCCTGCTTTCCCTTGGCCTTCAGCGCCTCCCAGGCGACGATCGCGCCGTACATGTCCTCCTGGTCCCACAGGCCCTGTTCCCACATGGTGGGCACGTCCGACGGGTTGGCGGCGAGCAGCTTGTCGAGCGCCTGACCCTGCCAGAAGGCGTCATAGGACGGATGCTCGCTCATCCGCCGCCAGTAAGGAAGCTGGTCGTATCCCGACCTCTTCGCCCAGTCGCCCGCCGACCCGACGCGGCGGAACTGCTCGTAATCGTCGTAGATGCCCGACGGCGGCTCGGTCCCCTTGCCCTTGTACCCCGTCTGCGATCTCAGCCAGCCGATATTGGCCAGCCGGAACGCGCCGTGGTGGAACCAGTCGTCGCCCATCCACCCGTCGATCATCGGGCTCTCGGGCGCCGCCACCTTCAAGGCGGGGTGCGGCTTCAGCAGCGCCATGACCACCGTGAACCCCTCGTAGGACGATCCGAGCATGCC